>NZ_JAAHGT010000180.1 GCF_010672385.1 Okeania sp. SIO2F4 | reverse complement strand
TAGATTCTACCTATGTATCAACTAACTATTAATATACCAGAAGAAACAGCCTTAGCCTTAAAATTAACCCCTGAAGAACTTATATCATGTCTCATTAAATAGCTGTCATAAAGAATCTTTCCTCAACCCCGTAGGGACGTTGCATGCAACGTCCCTACATTGCTAATTGCTGCCATTAAACTTTATGAATTAAGTCGTCTTTCCTCCGGTACTGCTGCAAATTTAGCAGGTATTCCCAAAATCCTATTTCCGTTCTACTAAACTTACCCAAACTTACCCAAAATCTATTTTGAGCTTTGGAGCTAGCTTCCTGTTTCACAGAAGACCACTGACCGCAGTCTGTTACTTATCTTCTCCACAGGCTTGAAATCGCTTGGAACTCAAGCTACTTATTCACATAGTTTGCCAAATTGACAGCAGCATTAAAGTCTCTGTCAGCTTGAAATCCACAGTTAGCACACTCATAAGTTCTCACATTTAATGGCATTTTTTGTTGATGCCCACAATGAGAACAGATTTGAGAACTTGGATAAAATCTATCAGCGATTGTCAATTCACTGCCATACCACTCGCACTTGTATATAAGTTGACGCTTAAACTCATAAAAGCCACAATCTGCTATCGCGCTTGCTAGTTTATGATTTTTGAGCATTCCACTTACGTTCAAATTTTCTATCACTATGGTGCTGTGGTTCTTAGCTAACCATGTTGTGACTTTATGTAGTGCATCTGCTCTGATATCAGCTACTCTTTTATGAAGCCTTGCTAGTTTTTTGATGGCTTTGGCTCTGTTTTTCGAGCCTGGCTCTTTTTCGTTGACACGCCGTTGATAACGAGTTAGTCGTTTTTTTGCTTGTTTGTAGGCTTTAACGTTGGCAAATTTTGTTCCATCGCTACAAGTTGCTAGAGCATTTATTCCTACATCTACACCGATAATATCTCGTTCTTTTGTAGTCTGGCCAGGCTGCTCTTCATATTTAAAACTAATGTACCACTCACCTGCTCGCTTGGATATTCTCACATTTTTGACTCTGCAAGAAGGTAAGATTTCATAAGTTTTTACCATTCCTATTCTTGGTAGTTTTATGTAGTTTCCTTTCAGAATCTTAATATTTCCTTCTAGATAGAAACTATCTTTTCTCCCTTTTTTCTTAAACCTAGGAAATCCACGTTTAGGAATAGTTAAAAAGTTTTTAAATGCCCTCTCTAAATCTCTTAATGCTTGTTGAGGAGCACATTTTGACACATCATAATACCAGAGATTTTCACTTTTTACTTCCCTCACCAAACGTTTATGTAAAGTGATAGCACTCAGTCGTTTCTTGTTTGATTCATATTCACAGATGCAAGTTGCTAATCCCCAGTTGTAAGCATGACGGGCTACACCTGCGTGTTTGGCAAGTATTGTTTTTTGGTAATTGTTAACTTTTAATTTAGTCTTGATTGATTGCATTTTAATTTATCGGCCACCTCGTTTTAATAGTTTAATAAGTTAGATATAAATCTAGTATATCACAGTAAATATATATTTATGTTTAACTTTGTCTAATTATTTTAATACTGTTGATAGCCCCTTACCCAATTTTCAGCAACTGTCACTAAACTTGGCCATGCTATAATCTCAATCATACCTATTAGTTATAAGGTGAAGCCCAATGGTTTTAACTGCCCAACAATTAGAGGCAATAATGCCGGATGCCACTCAACTAGAAAGCGACGAACCTGAAATGGAAAGTTCTCAACACTATATGCAACTGATGTTGCTAGTTATTTGTCTGGAATGGTTATGGCGCAATAGAAACGATTACTTTATCGGTGCCAACTTGACTATTTATTACAGTCGCCAGCAGCTAAAGACTCGCGACTTTCGCGGTCCTGACTTTTTCTTAGTCAAACAAACCCAGAAGCAACCTCGGAAGTCATGGGTAGTTTGGGAGGAAAACGGTAAATATCCCAACTTAATTATCGAGTTACTATCGGACTCTACTGCTAGAGTTGATCGCAACTTAAAAAAACAGTTATATCAAGACAACTTCCGTACCCCAGAGTATTTTTGGTTCGACCCCGAAACTATAGAGTTTATGGGATTTCGTTTACAACAAAATCGCTATGAAGAAATTCAACCGAATAACCAAGGTTGGCGTTGGAGTCAAGAATTAGAATTATACTTAGGAGTAGACGGAGGTCAACTGCGTTACTTCACTGCTAACGGCGAACGAGTGCCGACTCCCCAGGAGGCAGCAATACAAGAACAATTGCTAGCTCAACAGGCTCAATCACAAGCCCAACAGGCTGAATTACAGGCTCAACAAGAACGAGAGCGAGCGGAACGCCTAGCTCAACGACTGCGCGAACTGGGAATTGACCCCGACGAATAATTTAACAAAGTCAGAAGTCAGAAGTTATATCATGTCCGCTACCATCGGTATTGTATAGCAAAGGTAGGGAACAGGGAACACTTAACTGGGAACAGGTAGCAAGGCTTAATATCAAGAAAAAAACTTAAATTTCCTGTAGATATTTACACTTGGGTTTACACAAACGATATAAACGGACATGATATAATATCATGTCTGGTTGAATAGTTATAAATAAATGAGGGAGGTAAGAGTCAGGAGTCAACCCACCCCTAACCCCTCCCAGGAGCGGAAGTCAGGAGAAAGAAACTATAAAAAGGAGAAAGTTTTTTTTATCACTAATTATCCGGACATGATATTACAGCAGATTTCAAGTATATGAAGTACAGATGAACAATTAAATTTTCCCAGGGCACCTTGCCCACGATAGCTATACTTCATAAAGTGAAATCCACTGTAACTGATAACTGAAATACTAACCAATAGCATCCTTCAAAGCATTCTGAGTCATAGCAGCGATCGCTTGATCTGTCGCCTTGGGTAAATGATAATACTTACCTCCCGCTTGTTTCGCCAACTCCTTCGCAAACCCAGTCGAAACAAACTTATTCTCAGTATCTATCATCAACAACTGAATTCCCAAACCCCGAATTTTAGCAGCTATTTGCAACAACTCCTCCTTAATATTCGGCTTCTCATCATCCAACATCGGTTCCCCCAAAGAACGCGCCAACGGAATATTCCCGCGCCCATCAGTAATGGCTACAATAACCACCTGACCTACATCACCAGACTGTTTGGCATTCACACCAACTCTCACCGCTTGAGTCAAACCATGTGCTAAAGGCGAACCCCCACCACAAGGCATTTTTTCCAAACGTCGTCGCGCAGAAGTTATGGAACGAGTCGGCGGTAATAACACCTCCGCCTGTTCCCCCCGAAACGGAATTAACGAAACCTGGTCTCGACTCTGATACGCCTCCGTCAACAACTGCATCACCGCACCCTTTGCCGACTGCATTCTATTCAACGCCATGGAACCAGAAGCATCAACCACAAACACCACTAAAGCACCCGCCTTTCTTGCCAACCGTTTCGCCCGCATATCACCCTGTTCAACAATAACTTTGCGGTTTGGTTGACGTTCTCTTCTAGACTTTTGATAAGGAGCAGCAGATCGCAAAGTCGCATCCACAGCAATACGTCGCACCTTACCTTTAGGCAACATTGGTTTCACATAACGCCCCCGGTCTTCAGAAAAAATCATACTTCTACTACCAGACTTACCCTGACGGTTTGCCGTTTGAGCAAACATCAGCACACTATCATCTAATACCACTCCCTCCGGATCGAACAAAAATTCTTCGGGAATACTTGCCTCCTCTTCCTCTGGAGGTTCGGGGTTTTCCTCGTCTTCCTCTTCCTCTTGTTCGTGTTCCGACTGGTCTTCTGGAGGAGGTGGCGGTGGAGGTGGCGGTTGTTGTTCTTCTTCGGGGGGAGTTTGTACTATTGTTGCTCGCGGTACAATAACTAACTCCACCGCTCGACGCAAGTCATCAGCATTAACAGTTGTTCGTCCGTCTAGTGCTGCCGATGCTCTAGCAACTCGCACGGCAAAAAGTTCTGCCCGATGTCCTTGCACTCCTCCACGAACTGCTTCTTCCACTAAATAGAGTATTTGTTCATGAGTAATAACCACATCTTTTACCCACTCCCTCGCCAACAAAATCTGAGTTTTGAGATTATCTATATCTTCCGTGTACCTTTCCAGAAAAGCTTGAGGAGAATTAGCATAACTTAAAGCTTGTTCCACTGCCTCCACCCGTTGGTCTAAACCTAAAACCATATCTGCTGAGAGAGCGATCGCTATCCTATCCAGCAAATGTTCTCGTAGTGGCCCCTCTTCAGGATTATAGGTAGCAATAAATAGAGGTTTACAAGGATGTTGAAAACTAATACCCTCTCGCTCTATCTGATTTCTCCCTTCTGTCAAAACCGTCAGTAATAGATTAGCAATATTATCATCAAGCAGATTAATTTCATCTACATATAATACCCCTCGGTGAGCAGATGCTAATAATCCTGGTTGAAAGACCGTTTCTCCCTGTTTGACTGACTTTTCTACATCCACCGAACCCAATAACCTATCTTCTGTCACTCCCAAGGGAACTTGAATAAAAGGTGCAGGGATAACTTCCGTCGGTATTTCTTCTGCTGTAGCGTTGGGATACTCTTCTAAAAGTTCCTCATCCCATTCTTCAGGATAGTTGGGATTACAGTTGCTAATAGAACCTTTGACAATTTCAATAGGAGGTAAAAGGGAATGTATAGCTCTGGCCATTACAGATTTAGCAGTCCCACGACGGCCAGCAATGGCGACTCCTCCTAATTCTGGATCGACGGCTGTTAACAATAAGGCCAGTTTTATTGCTTCTTGTCCAACTACAGCAGCTAGAGGAAAGTTGATAATAGTGGGAGGGTTAACGACAGGCATAGTTTGAATAGTTTGACTCTTACTTTTTAGGATATCAATTAATGGGACATATTTTTCCAGTCGGGGCGGGCGATCGTGAAACGATGCGGAGCATTGTCGCTTCTGCTATATCTAGAATTAAAAACCTCTATAGAAGCTCTAACCGTATCTTTGCGGTGCGTAAAAATTTTTGAGGTACGGAGTCGTCTGTGGACACACGGAAATACACCGAAAAGATGGAAAAATATTCCAATACACCCTATAACCCCATCTCCCTATAACCCCATCTCCCCATCACACTATCTATTTTTCCATAGACTCCAAATGGGTTCTATAGAAGCTCTAACCGTATCTTTGCGGTGCGTAAAAATTTTTGAGTTACGAGTCGAGAGTGGAAGAATACAGCAAAAAGATTGAAAAATACTCCCCTACTTTTAAGATTCATTCGCGCTCGATCACCATGTTAGCTAGTAATAAATTTTGCATTCTCTGAAGCTTTCACAAATATATATGCTTGTTTTTCCCTCATCAAATCTTTCCATCCATCCCTTCTGAGTGGAAAACCACCAACATTTTCATTCTATGAAGCTCCTGAAAAAAATCGGCGCGTCAAAGGATTTTCCCTTGCATCCTCACAAAAATTCTGATATCATAAAAACTAGCTGGGGTTACTCGCCCATGTACATGATTTTTTATTCAACTCACTTTCTAGCTAATAGACAATCAAATATTCAGGAATTTTCCCCAGGAGAAATACCAGAAATATTTTCATTGGGCGTTGCTCCCAGAAAAAATATATATGCTGATTTTTCCCATCATCAAATCTTTCCATCCATCCCTTCTGAGTGGAAAACCACCAACATTTTCATTCTATGAAGCTCCTGAAAAAAATCGGCGCGTCAAAGGATTTTCCCTTGCATCCTCACAAAAATTCTGATATCATAAAAACTAGCTGGGGTTACTCGCCCATGTACATGATTTTTTATTCAACTCACTTTCTAGCTAATAGACAATCAAATATTCAGGAATTTTCCCCAGGAGAAATACCAGAAATATTTTCATTGGGCGTTGCTCCCAGAAAAAATATATATGCTGATTTTTCCCATCATCAAATCTTTCCATCCATCCCTTATGAGTGAAAAACCACAAACATTTTCATTCTATGAAGCTCCTGAAAAAATCGCCGGGTCAAAGGATTTTCCCTTGCATCCTCACAAAAATTCTGATATCATAAAACCTATAGGATTTACTTCGCCCATACTTATGATTTTTTATTCAACCAACAATAGTATAGCAATGAGCGCTCAGGTATTTACAAGGCGCAGTTCAAAGTGCATTCTACAAAAGGCGTAAAAAAAATAATGTGTAAATATGCCAGCGCACATTGCTATATAGTTTCGAGCGCGATAGAACTCCGTTCCGCTTCGCGTTTCGGCTGTCAGCTCAATGAAAGGCGGAGCCTAATAGTCTGGCACAGAAATTATGATAGGTAATTAGATTTTAATATCCAAGTATTTTCAGAAAAGTAACTTCTCAAAATCATTGTGGCAGACTACTAGCGGCAGCTATATCGCATAATGTTGTAGAAAAGAAAATCAAGGTAAAAGTTCTCAAATGGGTTCTATAAATGTGGAGACTTCAGACAGACTTTTTCGCTCAAAAAAGGTGAGCAAGATACCCACCTTAATTATTATTGTTATGCACTTCTAGAAACCTGATAGTCAAATATTTTTTTTACTAATTGAACGATGGGATAATTTCTTTTTATTCAGCCAAAATCCAAAACCTACTAAACTTAAACCAACAACAACTCCTGGTTCGGGAACATCATTAGAAGGTGGTTCTTGTTTCTGATAACTCACTTCACCATCACCTGAAAAATTGGGAGATGAATCCAAATCTGTGTAATCAAACTCATTTTTGAATAAGTCCCAAGACAAAGGATCGCCAGGATAATCCCAATCTAGACCTTCAAATACTCCATTAACAAATAAAACACCATCTGCATCATTTTCAAAGTCTAATGTTTCTACTCCAAAGGTTTGCCCTAACCAATTAAATTCAAAATCCAATACTTGTTTAATGACTGCCTCAGGGCTATCTTCAAATTCTTCACCCTCAGAATCAAAAGTAAAATAGCCTGACCCAGTAGTACCATTGTGAGGTCCTGGTCCCTGAATATCTGAGACTGAAAAATCATACTTCATTAATACTGCTTGAGCTGGGATACCCATAGTTAATGAACCCAAGCTAAGAGCTACTCCACCACTAGCAACGACTAATTTTTGGTAGATATTTTTCATTATCTTATCCCCGTGTAACTACAGAATAGAATCGTTTTAGGATAACAAAAATTTTTCGTCATATTTACGGTTTGATACAGAATTTAATCACGACAAAACTTCTTTCTTCTTTTGTTTGTCAAGGTAAGCGATCGCTTCAAATGCTAAATTTTCGATCTATCTTTAAATTTAAGCTACATATTATTATGATTAAAGTCTTGAATTTTTAGTTTTTGAATTAAATATAGTAAATTTTACAATATTAATAGCTTTTACTTATTCGTATTATTATTAATATCTATATATTGCTGTATGGCTAAACCCCTCATTGGTGTTATACTACGTTTAGTAGATGCACCCTGATAGTTATAGTCCCTTAGCCAATTTTGGCCAAGGGACTTTTTTTATTTATATATTTGGAGCTTAGCTTAATGAAGCTTATATTTTTTTTATTTACTATATTATTTTTCCAAACAATTAACTACTAAAATAATTTTTTATTATGTTTTATATAAATTATAAATATATACTAATGAGGGGTTAAACCCCTTGATGGTGTTATACTACGTTTAGTAGATGCACCCTGATAGTTATTTGTCCCTTCGTCAATGTTGGCCAAGGGACTTTTTTTATTATATTTGGAGCTTAGTTTAATGAAACTTATATTTTTTTTATTTACTATATTATTTTCCAAACAATTTACCGATGGGTTTTACCCCTCACTGGTGCTATACTACGTTTAGTAGATGCACCCTGATAGTTATTTGTCCCTTCGTCAATGTTGGCTAAGGGGCTTTTATTTTTTAGATTTGCTATTAAATTAATTAATCTTGTACAAAATTATCGTTGCTATGCTGCGAAGGTTTTGGGTGTTAGGTGTTATACCATTTCTCAAAAAGAATGCTATATATGATTGGTAGGTTAGGGACGCCCTTATGCAACGTCCGTACGGAAGTGTGGGAGGTGTGGGGAGAGGAAAAGTAGGAAAAATCTATAAAATACCGACTAATAATTGTCAAAAACAGACTTTTAATCTTAGTAACTATTGAGGTGTTGAAGTATAGCTGAAGTATAGCATTAATGCATGGTAATTGGTGTTAGATAGTAGATTTTGATCGGCTTTATAGCGCTTTTCAGACAGGTGAACCCAGAGTCAAAATAACCATCCTGGACGTTCCATGAAACGTCCCTACTGTAGTCTAATAATCATAAAAACTGCTGTAAACCGCTCAACTAAACTTAATCAAACTTACTCAAAAATCTGAAAGCTTAGTTGAACGCAAGTGGATCGACCACTACAAGGTTAAACGGCAAACCCTGAATAATTAATAATTAATAATTAAAATTAATCGAATCTAGGTTTAAAGCCTCTACTTTTACATTGATAATTAGCTCTAGTATTCATTATTCATTATTGATTAATTAAATCTGCATTTAATAATTTATTTTCCCTGGTTTTATACAACCCTCTTGTTACTCTTTTTCCACTAAATTTCGGTTTTTTCTCTCCATATTTTGGTAACTTATCACCATCTAAACAGCTTGATTGAGATGTATAGGATTCTTCTGTAATTATTACTTTTATTTCTCTTAGTTGGGCTTTATACGTTAACATCTCTATTAACCGATAATGAGGGATATTCACAAATTGTTGATTGTTCTTTTTCCCTAATTTTACCTCTTGTTTCCAATTCTGATTTTTCCCAATGATTAAGATTCCTATTTCATGGTTTACCGAATTATTAATTATTAATAATTAATAATTAAATAATTTTGGTTTAAAGCCTCCCCTTGGATAGGGGAAAAAAGCGGTCGAGGGATGGCGAGGTCTCCTCGCTTGCCTCCAATCTCCCAAGAGAGAAGAAATAATATTTCCTGATCTTCAATCCTCTCGGTTAAAACCTTCTTGTAATTATCAATTATCCATTATCAATTAATGAAACACCAATTTATTACTCTTTTACAGGCTGTATGTAGATAATTTTTTACTCGACAATTTCGTTTCGGCTAAGAGCCGACATGAATGTGAGTTAATTTTTTGAACTGATGAGAATTACATGGTCTGCCTTTAATCATGCTTAGGTGCACTTCCTGTTTGATTTGTAGTTACAGCTATTAAGTTATTTACCCCATTATCTACTCCTGCTATTTGTTAAGTTTCTGTTGTTTCCTCCCCTTTTTCATATACTATTTCTATTATGTAACAGCTACTTTTGGGGATAATTCTGGCTTCTATTATTTCTGTCTGTGAAGTGGGGATTTTTATTTCACTCATAGACAGATGACAAATTCATTTTTTTCAGGCTTTCTGATAAATTGATTCATCTGGATAGGGCAGTATGTTTCGACCTTTTGTCTTATGTTTATATTTGGGGATTTTCGGTTTCCCTAAAAATTTAAATGCGTTGTTTTTGCCACTCTTTTAAAGGGGCAAAATAACTACTCCAAGCTGAGTCTAATCTTCTGATTATTTGCTTACTTACTTTGGTAGGTAAAGCATGAATTTTGGAACTTTTAGATACCTCGTGGTACAGTTGATTAAAGTTTAATTTCTTTTCCGAGGAAAAGAAATATTGACGATAATAATAGTTAGCGCGCGTTAAACAGATTTTTCGACAAAAAAACCTTGTGGTCACAAACTGACCACAAATCATGTGATTTGCTGATAACATGACGTTTAACTAGCTTCATATCTTAAATTGTAGCTGATAAGGACTCAATGGAGCCACAACTGAGAAAAATTACTTATTTTAGCTTGATAGCTATATTTATGAGGATTTTTGATAAACTTTAGATAAATTTTCGCTTTCTGTATTTACCGAATAATTAACAATTATTAATTATTAATTAAATAATTCAGCTTACTCTGCCTCCCCTTTCAAGGGGAAAAGCGGTCGGCAAGCGGAGCAGTCCGTTAGGATGGGATGGCGAGGTTTCCTCGCCATATCCAATCTCCCCTTGAGAGAAGAAATAATGTTTCCTTATACTCAATTCCCGAGCGGTTTTAACCTTCTTGTAATTATCAAGTTCGCAATTATCCATTATCCATTATCCATTATCCATTAATGAACCCCACCTTCATAATTGGTTTGTGCTACTTTTAATCTCGTTAAAACGCTCAAATATTATCAAAGCACTTCAGTAGATATAGCATCACGCTATGACAATATTGTTATTGACAACAGTGAAGGCAGTTCGCCTAGTCTAGCAAAGCTCTTAACATTATGTTTCGAGCGCCATTAATGTCCCGTGCGATTACATGAGCGCATTGAGGACATTTATAAATCTTGGAACCACCCAAGCTATTATGAACGTGACCAAAATTCGTACAAGTTTTAGAGGTATAAGCTTCATTACAACGAACGACTAAAACACATGAGCGAGCAGCCATCTGTTCTATATGAGAGGCAAATTTTCCGTGACTCCAACTCAACATATTTCTGACAGATTTGCGGTTAATTTTTCTGGATGATTTAAGAACCATTTGAGAAGTTTCATAAGTGGGGAGAAAAATTAGTTTGTAGCTATTAACTAGCATTGAAGCTACTTTGTTATGCAAATCCTTTACTAAATGTTGAATCCTACTTCTCATCCTAGTTGCTGCTTTGCGCATTTGATAACGTTGGCGTTTGTTGTTTGATAATGCGGCACGACTTAATAAATTGTCAAGGTGCGAGCATAAACGGTTAATTCGCCCGATGTCTCCCTTACCAATTTCTAAAACGTTTTCACCATCATAGCCAGTTAAAAATGCTCTATTTCCTGGATCTAATGCAATAACTTTATCGGAACCAGTTGTTGATACTTCGGCGTGTTGAGGAAAGCAAGCAAACCACTGTCCTCGTTGATAAACAAGCTCAGTTCCATAATCACAATTACGAGGTATTTGATATCCAATTGCTGTACAAAAAAGCATACCTTTTACCTTTTTAGGAAACCAAGTTCCATCCCGATAAGCATCGTTTTTAAACTGAATTGTTTGGGATTTATTTCGACAAGAACGATAACGTAATTGAAAACTTTGACTGTTGTTAGCAACTAGGGCTTGTTTGTATGTTTGTTCTGCTTCAGCCACAGCTTCTTGTCTGGTTTTCCCTAACCCGATCGTCCATTCATTTTCAGGTTGAGTTTGTTTGCTTTGAATTACTTGGTCTAAAGATTTTCCTTTTGGCAGATTTCTTTGATGATTAAAAAACTCTACGCACTGATTATAAACCCAACGGTAAGCTGCCAACCATTGTTTCCAAATTTTATGTAGTTCAATACTCGGCCAAACTGGAACTTTTAAAACACTATTTGGCCTCAGTTTTTGACTCTTTTTGTATGGGTTTTTCCCGTACTTTCTCACTGATTTCTTTTTTGTATCTTCGCAACCCATAAAGCCGCGAACTGAAACAGTGGATGATGGACAACATATCTTGAACGAGTTCTTGTTCGGGACTAAGGAAGCTGTTATTGAGAACCAGGAGTTCGCATCCATTACGTTCGCATAACCACTTAACCAGTTCAAATCCGAATCTAACAAGTCTGTCTGGGTGGGCAACCACAAGGCGTTTGATATCACCTGTGAGAACTCTGTCCAAAATGGAGAGGAATCCCTTCCGCTTAAAATTAAGTCCGCTGCCAATTTCTGATACGATTTCTGCTTCTGGGAATCTTGAGAGTAATAATTCAATCTGTCCTGACATATCGTCTCGTTGGGAATGGCTCGACACCCTTGCATAACAAACGGTGGTAATTGCCCTGGGCAAACCTGCTGCTTGTTCGATTTCTTCGATTGAGTATCGCCTGTGTCCTGATGGGGTTTTGATTGCCTTGATTTTGCCTTCTTCTTCCCATCGTCTGAGACTTGAGACTGCAACTCCAAGGATGGACGCTGCTTCTTTGGGTCTGACATATTTCATGCTTATCAATCATTTTTTTCGCTCTTAGCACGATTTATTATTCTTCGAGCGATTTAGAGAGAAAATTAATAATTTGTTACCAACTCTTATCTAAAAAAAACCGCTCTCTGCTAAGAAAGCAGAAAACGGATTGGAAATAGTTACAATTAATGGAGCATATGGGAGTCGAACCCATGTCCAAAATGGCTATTCACCCTTCACTCATTCACAGGTTTAGCTCTTTTTAACCCTCAGAGCAGGGACCATCCATTATCCCGGATGGCGGGATGCTCTGGTGAGGTCTTAACTAGCAGCAGACCAGAGGCAGTTTGCTAGTGCATCCGTTGGGGTTAAGTCTGTAATCCTTAACGGAGTCAAATCACAGACGCTCGAACCTATAAGAGGTGTTTTCGCAATTAAGCTACAGCTACTTGCTTACGAGCAAAAGGTACAATGTTGTTTGCACTTATTATTTTTTGAGCCCAGGATTTGCGAGAGAAGACTCACTCTCGACCTGCATCACAAAGCAGATTTCACCACCCTGTCGAAACCGTTAATGCCCCGCGTGGTTATTCTTATATAATACACAATTATTTTGACATACTCCCGATTTTGCGCTTACGCGACAAAGCAGGATTCTTCAGCCTGGGAAACCCTGACCGCTGTTTTGACAGAGGTGATGTCGTCCCCCTGTATTTGTTTATATTTTAGCTCTTGACATCCTCCCGACGTTGGGCTTACAAGGGCATCCTGAGATTCCCTAACATCACTGATAGGGGCTTTTTACTGCCTCTTGCCTCCTTTCCTTCGGAATGCTACGCAAACAGAGGAGCTGCGCTAACATAGCACCTGCCTCTAAGGCCAAACCTCTTTTCGGTCTTACGGTCGCTCTACAGACAAGACAGCCCGGTCTTGGGGTTCTCACCTATGAGCGACTAGCGCTGATACTGATAGCCGTGCAGCCTTATTTTTGCACTATAGCACAAAAGT
>NZ_JAAHGT010000018.1 GCF_010672385.1 Okeania sp. SIO2F4 | reverse complement strand
TCTCTTAGACAAAGAAATTGAAGGGTTTGGTGAGATATTTAGGATGATTTCCTATCAAGAAATTAAAACTTCAACCATTCAGTCTCGCTGTTTAGCAGGCGTAGCTAATGGTACTTATATCTTTTGTTTACCAGGTTCTAGTGGTGCTTGTCAAACAGGATGGAGTATTATCAAAGAGCAACTAGATTCTCGTAATCGTCCTTGTAATTTGGCTCAATTGATAGCGAGATTGACTGAAACTTAGAAACGATCGGGCGATCGCTCTGTTACTACTAATTAGCCAGCAAAGAGCGATCGCTGGAAAAATTTTAAAATGATTATTTTTTTACTATCAGAATTGATTTTCGCCTAAACTTATCACTGCCATAAAAACTTCTCAAGTAATAATGACCACTAAAGTTCTTATAAAAAATTTACAGTTTTGAGCAATTGCCGTGCGCGATGGATTGTGGAACGCACTTTTGGGTGGCTAAATAGATTTAGGCGCTTAAGTAAGGTAACGTAAGTGTATTCAGATGTAAGTGAAGCAATGATTTATGGCTCATTAATCCAACTCATGGTCAAGCGACTAGCTAATTTAAGATTTACTTTATAAATCAGCTCTTAATAGGCTGTAATTTGCTAGTGTACTTAAAGTCTGAATATATGTTAACTCAATCAGCTAAATTAACAGACATCTAAGGTAAAGTCCAATGGAGGGATTAATGGTTACATTAGAAGATGCCAGAAGAGTAATTAGTGCCGCCGAAAAAAAAGCACTCGAAATTGGTCAACCAATGAATATAGCGGTAGTGGATGGGGGAGGAAATCTGGTAGCCCATGTACGAATGGATGGAGCTTGGATCGGAAGTATCGATATCTCCATTAAAAAAGCGTATACTTCGCGGGCGTTCAATCTGGCTACTAAAGATTTAGCCGAACAGAGTCAATCAGGAGGACAATTTTTTGGGATTCATGCCTCTAACAATGGCAAAATAATGATTTTTGCTGGGGGAATACCCCTTTACAGTGAGGGACAAGTAGTGGGGGCAATTGGAGTTAGTGGGGGGTCGGGAGAGCAAGACCATGCTGTAGCCGAAGCTGGAGCCACCCTATTTTAATTCTTGAAAACATCATTTGAGATGGATAAGGTAAGATCAGGCTTGGAGAAGTCTATTTATTTCTTCTCGCTTGATTCTACCTTCATAGTCACAAATGATTAAGCAGTCCCTAATCTTCGATTATCAAATCCGTGCTACCTTACGTCGGAAGCATCATAATCCTCCAATCTGGATAGATAACCATTGGCATGATTTTCAAGTTACGTTACATCTTCGCGCTCAACGTAATCCATCTGATATGTATGGATTAGATATGGTCGAGATGGAACAGCGATTACAGGAATGGGGAGAACGTTTACCTATAATTGTCAACGATTGTCCCCTATGTCCTGGAGGAACGACTGAAGAACTCTGTTGCTATTTTGCTTCTATTCCTTTAGAGAGTCATGTGACGTTAATTGGAGTTTCCGTCGCTGAAAATTCAGAACGACTCACTTATCTATCCATTAGCTAAGATTTAACAATGCTGGCTTCCCCATTAGGGTGATCGATTACAGTAATTCCCATTTCTTGTAATTGTTCCCTAATGCGATCACTTTGAGTCTAATCTTTTACTTTTCTGGCTGCATTAAGTTGTTGAATCAGTCTGGTAATTTCTGCCTCATCGAAGTTATAGGTATCTTCTAAATTGGCTTCAGGTTTAGCTTCTAATCCTAAAATCCCTGCTAAATGAACTAAAGTTTGCCATTGTCGTTGTAAATCTTGCCAATCAGTAGCGGTTTTACCTTCATGGGTTAACAAATTTCCTTCCCGACGGAGATTTTTAGCTAATTCAAACAAAACGGCTAATCCCCCAGGAGAATTAAAATCATCATCCATTGCTGCTTTGAATTGTTCTATAACAATCGTAGACGGTCACGCCACAGCAATACATAGTTACTCTACCTAGTAGAAGAGTTACAAAGAGTTGGAGGCGACGGGTTTGGGTATTGTAAATTTTTAAAGTCATCGATTTTATCTAAAACCCACATTCCGCACTTCAAGTTGTAATATTAAAAGTAGTATAAAAGAAGGGTAGCTTGGTAGGTATTTATACTATATAGCTTCTATTCATTGACCTTTCTCAGGAGTCAGATGAGCAGGAAAATATTAAGCATAAATATTCAATTACTTACTCTTATTGACCACTATAATTGTCTCCTGTCTCCTGCCTCCTGTCTCCTGTCTACTTTTTTATACTACGCTTTGAAGTGCGGAATGTAGGCTAAAACAGTAGGAGTATCAATTACAATTGTGTTGGGTTGGGAGCATCACCATACACCGTTTTCGGGTCAAAGGTTTTCTCCGTTTCGGTAAATATTAACTGAATTGGTTCCTGGGATTCACTTGCATTTTTTCCCGTAGGAATACAGCGATAAAAACAAGAACGATAACCTACATGACAACTAGCTCCCGAACCAGCTACTTTAACCTGCATCCACAGACAATCTTGGTCGTCATCAATAGCTAACTGCTGTACTTTTTGCACCAGTCCACTAGATTGACCTTTATGCCATAGCTGCTGACGACTGCGACTGTTTGAAAACTTTGTCATATTAGAACGACATCAAATAGGGGCTTCTTTTAGCCGTTGGCCAGAAGAAATGGGATTCATTACACCGTCGTTTCCCAGTCATGGTTTTGGATTGCTGGATCTCAACGCAATAGTTTTAAATACTTCTCCTGCCCTCAGTTTCAGAAAGGAACATCTTTCAGGGAAAGAATATGCCCTATATTTGCAGACTGTAGCAGAGCATTTTCAACTACCTATAAAAACTGAGACAAATGTGAAAACTATTGCAGCTTTACCTCAAGGCAAAGGCTTTGTCTTGGAAACTTCTAAAGGCGAGTTGCGTTCACGCAGTGCCTCAGCTTCGCTGAGAACGCAGTTTGTGATTTGGGCAGCAGGAGAGTATCAATATCCCAATCTTAATCCTTTTCCAGGGGCCAAATTGTGTATTCATAATTCCCAAATAGCTTCTTGGAGAGACCTTGAGGGGGACGAATTTGTAATTATCGGAGGCTATGAAAGCGGTGTAGATGCAGCGTCAGTTTTGGCAGCATTAGGGAAAAAAGTAAAGTTAATCGATCGCAAGAGTAGCTGGTTAAACTTAGACTCAGATCCTAGTGTTTCTCTGTCTCCTTACAGTCTAAAACGTTTAGATGTAGCTTATTCTATGGGTAGGATCGAACTAATTGGAGACAAGCAGATTGAAGCAGTCAAAGCAGTAAAAAAAGGATATGTGGTGGAGAGCGAGTACGAAGAGTGGTTTAGTTCTACACCGCCAATTCTCTGTACGGGGTTTAATAGCAGTTTAGAACAAATCGCACCTCTATTTGACTGGTCAAATGGCTATGCAGCTCTGACTCAAGAAGATGAGTCCACCCTAACTCCAGGATTATTTGTCGTCGGTCCTTCAGTGCGTCACGGCAATATAATTTTTTGTTTCATTTATAAATTTCGGCAGCGATTTGCTGTGGTAGGAAATGCGATCGCTCAACGTCTGGGAATGGATACTACGACCTTGGAGGCCTATCGCCGACAAGGTTTGTTCTTAGATGACCTTTCTTGCTGTAATGACGATTGTGTTTGTTAAAAAAGCTTTTAGCCTTTAGCTTTTAGCTACGGCGCAGCCGTTAAAAATTGACGTTACGCAAGACGATGATAAATAAAATAAATAGTTTCGATTCAGTAAGTGGAAGATTTCGATCTAACCCTTTATCCTTTTCCCCTTACCCAGTCATAACAGACTAATTTGTTTCTTAGGAGTCAAAAAATGTCGGAAAGTAAAGAATTTATCCTTTTCCCCTTACCCTTTCCCCCTTACCCAGTTATAACAGACTAATTTGTTTCTTAGGAGTTATAAAATGAATATTTTTACGCCCTCAAAATTAGAGCGCGGTTGTATTGTAGTTATTGGTAAAGAGAGTACGGGCAAGTCCCAACTAATTGCTTCTCTTACAGGAGAGACTCCCTATAGTGCCAATTTTCGCGGTTCTACAGTGACTTGTGACACTTATCAATCTGAAGCCTATACCTTTATCGATACTCCTGGAATTCTCTATCGTTCCGACAGCGCAACTACTAAGAAAGCTTTAAGACAGCTACAAGAAAATGACACCGTGCTACTGATAGTCAAGGCAACCGACGTAGATCGAGATTTAGCAGATTTATTGCCTTTAGTAGCAGATAAACGGGGCATTGTGGCGATTACTTTCTGGGATAAGGTATTATCAACGGCTCATAACGGACATCTCACGGGTCTGGGGCAACCCCAGACCCCGTGTCCTCCTCAACAAGTGGTTCGGGAATGGACGGAAACTTCTAACCTGAACATTGTCACTGTAGATGCTCGCCACCTCACAATAGAACAAAAAGACTATATTTTCGCTTCTGTGCAAGAACCTCATCCTTTTCCCGCACAATGGATTCCTACAAGGGCTGGGTGGTATATCCAACCCCAACCAACCCTGTTAGAACATCCTCGACTAGGCTGGTTATTGGCGATCGCTTTATTACTTATTCCTGCGATTATTGCTGTCTGGGGTGCTAACTCCTTTGCGACTTTAGCAGATCCTATAGTACAAAATGCGCTCGCTCCCATTATTAAATCTTTATCCCAACTCCCAATCTGGTTAAGAGAAATATTGATAGGTCAGTATGGACTGATAACTATGAGTCCGTTGCTGTTTATTTGGGCGATGCCTACAGTAATTCTCTATGCCCTATTCTTGGGCGCATATAAAGCTAGTGGGTTAATAGAACGAATTACCATTGCCCTCAATCCTTTACTCCGTCCGTTTGGGTTATCGGGACGGGATTTAGTGCGAGTAATTATGGGTATGGGGTGTAATGTTCCTGCGGTGATTAGTACCCGTGCTTGTTCTAGTTGTTCTAGAGGAACTTGTATTTCCGCGATCGCTTTTGGTTCGGCTTGTTCTTATCAGTTGGGCGCAACTTTAGGGGTGTTTAGTGCGGCTTCGTTACCTTACTTGATAATTCCTTACCTGCTGTATCTAACGGCAACCACCTTGATATATACCTACATGATTTCTTCCCCTATAGCTAAATCGAATCATAATCCTCTATTAATCGAAGGAAGAGCATTTTTAGAATTTCCTCGTTGGTCAGTAATTTGGCGCGAAGCTAAGTCAACTATCGATCAATTTTTGTTCAATGCAATTCCGATATTTTTAGTTATTACTGTTATTGCTTCTGTGTTGAATTGGTTAGGAGCGATCGCAGCTTTAGCCAATATTATTAACCCTTTGATGGGATGGTTTAATTTACCCCCTGAAGCCTCATTACCGATTATTTTAGCCTCTATTCGCAAAGATGGACTGCTATTATTTGCCGAACCAGAAACCTTGGCTATGTTAACTCCATTGCAGGTTTTGACTGGAGTGTATCTAGCAGGAGTATTGCTACCTTGTTTAGTTACTCTGTTAACTATTGCGCGAGAACAGTCTCTTCGATTTGCCTTATTGCTGTTAAGTAGACAAGCGATCGCCGCGACCGTTTTTTCTTTATTACTTGCTTGGGGAGGATTATTAATTAGCTAAAGGTCAAAAAAAACATTTAGTCCAAAAGCCGTTTATGGTGATGGCCCTAACCCGACAAATTGTAAATAAATAATATGAACAATTAATGCCGAGAGTCCGACCTTCATACTATAATTCCGGTGTTAACCAAACCTACACAGGTTATTACCTAATGATTTCTTTGATGCGTCGAATTACGGGAATCGTTTTGCTCCTATTGCTGTCCTTTACATTGGTGACGGCTTCGGCTTCGGCTGTTCCAATTTACGGGGGGAGGGAGGCTATTCAGGCCGCTCAGGCCGCCGATAAGCCAGTGATGATTAGTTTCTTCGCAAGCTGGTCTGGCCCTTCTCGGTTTATTGCACCATTAGTGGACGAGCTTGCTGCCCAGAAGGCTGATAACTTGAAGATCATAACTGTGGATGTAGACGAGTACAAAATGCTAGGCGCAAAGTACCACATCAGGTCTATTCCCACTTTTGTCCTTCTTAATAAGGATGGGGAAGAAGTTGGCAGAGTACGTGGGGCAGACTTAAAAGGTCTCGAGAACTTGCTCATGGACTTTTGATAGAAAGCAATCTTTGAGATCAACTAAGAACCTATCCGAAAACTCATGTCAAGCATTCATGCATGACATGAGTAACATGATTATGTAGAAAAATGTAGCTGTGGTCCCCTTAATCGCATAGGCGATCGCGCAACGCTACTCCAACAGAAGTACCGCTCCCCTCAATGCTCTTCTACCTTCTTTCACGGTTATCCGGAAATCGCCATGTATTATTACGGTTGACGTGAGAGGAGACCAAGAGCAGATGGCGATCGCGGCGATCGTTTTTTCTTTATTACTTGCTTGGGGAATTGCTTTTATTTGAAGCTCTATCCGAAGCGATATTAGAAATTTATAGCCGCGAGGAAGCAAGACAAATTTTGAGCGATCGCTTTCTCTGTGATTGACTGAAAGTTAACCATACTAGCTATTTCATTAATGGATAATGGATAATTACCTTTCCTTTTTAGGGAGAGGATTGATTAAAAGGAAAAGATTTATTTCTCGAGGGGAGATTGGATATGGTGAGGAAACCCGAAGAGTGCAGAGCCGCTCCGAAGTGCGCCATCCCATCCTACGGACTGCTCCGCAAACAACCGCTTTTTCTCCTTTATTGGGGAGGCTTTAAAGGGTGAATTATCTAATTATTTAATTATTAATTATTCCGCTAAATACTTGAAAATTACACCTGTATGTTAGAATTAACTACTATCAAACAAACAGCCCTCAATTATCTTTTGTCCAATCTGGAAGTATTTCCAGAACATCGTCACTTGTTTGAGGTTGTAGGTGCAACCTGTTTTGATAATAATGAGTGGATGATTAACATTAGTATTGTCGGTTTAGTAGGTAAATATTGGAATGTTTTTGTCGATGGCAACACGGGAAAAATTTTACCAGACTGCGAGTTTAATACAGATTGCCAAGATTTGAATAAACCCCATCAATATTCCCATCTGCCCGACTATTTAAATCAACTGCTCAATCGCCTGACTGCCAAAGTTTCTAGGTAAATTAAATAGCGTTGCTGATTAGTAGTGATCTATGCTTATGTAGGAAGAGTTTGAAATTTTGGCGTTGCACAGTGACGAATGATTTGATATTTTTGATTGAATTGGATTTTGGATTAATCAATTGCTAGAATTATTAATTAAGGGACTTCCAAAAAATAAAATGTACAATTTATGAGAATGATAATCATTTTTATACGGGAGAGGAAGGGGTTGACATCGCCAACCCCTTCCTCTCATAAATTGGCATCACAATTTCTGTACTTCACCTAGATCACGCCCCAGTTTCAAATTTACTACAAAAAAAGTGGAGTGGGAAGGGGCAGCTCATAGTTGCCCCTTCCTTTGACCAACAATAATTATCATTATCAATTGTACATTTGATTTTTTGGAGGTCCCTAATGGTTTTTTTAGTCAAAGTCTAGACTAATTTTTGGCAATATCATTCCACAATGTGCAACCCGGAAAATGCCGTTACACTTGAGAACTTATGAGTGTAGTGAATGTAGTTTTGAATCTGACAGAGATTTTAATGCTGCTGTCAACTTGAAAAACTATAGCGCTACTTGAATCGGGAATAGGGAATAGGTATGGAGGGAATAGTAAACTGTTAAAGGGTTTCAGGATGCGCGAAATGTCAAGAGCCTTAATGCGTAGCGCTATATGTGTATCAGTAGCTTGAGTTCCAAGCGATTTTAAGCCTGCTCTCGAAGATAAGTTACAGACTGCGGTCGGTGGTATATGCGTGAAACAGGAAGCTATCGCATAAACTTATGCGATAGCTTACGCTTAACCGGAGGTTATCATGCATGGGTAGGTTTGGGTAAGTTTAGTAGAACGGATTCAACGAATTGACGACCACATATTCCAGATTGGAAACACTTTTGGCCACGTCTTCGGCCATTTTTCCTGGTGTGAGTGGAGTTACATTTCCGACATATCATGTTTTGAATTCTACAACATTTATCATTACATTTCAGCAACGCCAATTAAACACTCCTTTGTATATAATAATGATTATCATTCATTACAAAATTTAGCTAACATGAATCCCCTATTTACCGCTCGCACTTCCGTAGAACAGGTTGAGGAAGGTTTGTTAATTGCGCCCAAATTTGATGCCAATGGTTTGATTCCAGTTGTCACCACAGATGTCAACACGGGTGAAGTGCTGATGCACGGCTATATGAACGAAGAGGCGTTAGTTAAAACCATTGAAACCGGAGAAGCTCATTATTACAGTCGCAGTCGTCAGCAGCTATGGCATAAAGGTCAATCTAGTGGACTGGTGCAAAAAGTACAGCAGTTAGCTATTGATGACGACCAAGATTGTCTGTGGATGCAGGTTAAAGTAGCTGGTTCGGGTGCTAGTTGTCATGTGGGTTATCGTTCTTGTCTTTATCGCTGTATTCCTACGGGAAAAAGTGCAAGTGAATCCCAGGAACCAATTCAGTTAATATTTACCGAAATGGAGAAAACCTTTGACCCGAAAACAGTGTATGGTGATGCTCCCAACCCAACACAATTGTAAATTTACTTCAACCGTTCTTAGAAACCTACGATTATCTATATAAATCTATGATTATCTATAGATAACCTGTTCTATTCCTGCTTCCCACATGGCAACCTCGGCGTTATCCAGCTCCTCTGGCTGTCACGGTCGTTTGCTGTTGCTTCGCAAAACTGGCGTAACGCAACTAAGAACGCGAAACGCGCATTTCGGAGCGTAGCTCTCACTGACCGCCATAGCTAAATTTAACGCTCTTATCAAGTCTCTATCGCAGCTAAAATTGCAGCATTCGCAATTTGATTACACGCTCTGATAACAACAAAGACTCTTTGATTGTTCCACAGTTAGAACAGGTTTTAGAACTGGGAAACCATCTATCAACGATGATTAACTCACAACCATATAACTCACAGTTGTATTCGCGCCTGTCTACGAAACTCGTAAAAACCCATGTCAGCAACAGCCTTTGTAGGGGCATCTATGCGAATCGCCCCTACTTATGATTTGACATCATTCCTGATACATTTAAGTCTTCTATTACTATTTGACTGTGGTTAAGAGACAAATAGGTCGTTAGTTTATGTAACGTATCTTTCCTGATATCAGCTATTTTTGTGTGTAGTCTCGCTATTTTTAGCTGTGCTTTTTTCCAGTTAGAGCGAAAACTTGGTTTTATGGCTGCGAGCGATATTGCAATCGTGATAGTTTAGACTCTAATTTTTTGTAAGGTTTAGGACTATCAAACACGGACCCTGTTGAGAATGTTGCCAAAGTTTGAATTCCTAGGTCTACACCAACTACATCTATTGGTTTCTCAGTAATTTGACAAACTCTATCTACTTTGAAGCTGACAAACCATCTATCAGATGCCTGAGTTATAGTTACAGCCACACGGAGTTACATTATCTGGTAAAATTTCATAAGTTTTTATCCATCCGATTCGGGGCAGTTTTATATGATTAAAACCGACTGTAATTGAACCATCTAAAGTGAAACCATCATCTTTACCTTTTTTCTTGAATTTAGGTACTCCCGACACTTTACTAAAACAACGCTTCCAAGCATTGGATAAATGCCTCAAAGCATCCATACGGTGCTGTTTTAGATACTTCGTATCGACCAATAGTTATTCGGTTTAACCATTGCTACCAAAAGTTTATGCAGGTCGATAGATGTGGGAAATTTTAGTTTACTACCAGGATTATTGGAATTATGATTCAGGATGTTCCTAGTCAACCATAGTCCCCAATTATAGGCATGACTGGCTACAAAGCGCGTCTTTAGCCAGTAACGTTTTTTGCACTTTTGTGGGGTGTAACTCAGTTTTGAATCCTAGTAGCATAAAATCAAATATAAATAATCGCAGATTATACTAGATAATCATAGATTATGTCAAGCTGTTATTTACTCTTGCTACCGACTTTCCCAATCTAAAAATTATTACTGATGCTCAAGAGTCCTATTTGGTTAAATGCCGCCCTTTTTTTTGCGTACCATAGCAAGTAAAATAAGGGAGACGAATATAGCAAAGTGGAATATGCAGCCTCAGTAAAATGAAATGCCAAAGCTGCCGAAACTACCAAGCGCATCCAGAAATTCAAAAAAAACTTCACCAACCCATTTATTGGCAAACCTCGACACTCAATATGATCGACTATAAAATCATCATTCGTCCAATAGCAGCCTTTTTGTAGGTCGCGACTTCTCCAAAATCAAAATAAGGTAATGGGATTGAAAATGCAAAAATGAGGCTCAACAGAATTAAGCCTACATATATAAAGCAAATCATAGGATTCATGTAAAAATAAGTTGTACAAATTTTATCGGATAGTACAAAGTTCTCAGTAGAAAAAAACATTCCCCCTTGATTTTTCCGCCCTTCTCTGCTAAAAATGTTGACTTTTTGTAGCTCCCTAATCTCCATTGACTAGATGTCAATTTTTGATTATTATTAAAGATTATCAAAATTATTAGGTAAGTAATCTACCCATGACAGAAACAAATTTTTCCACTGAATTTCCTGGCGTACAGCGTCCCCGTCGTCTCCGTCGCACTCCTGCTTTGCGACGTATGGTTGAGGAAACCCAGTTGACGGTCAATGATTTAATTTATCCATTGTTTGTGATGGAAGGAGAAGGGCAAAAAGTCGAGGTTGTTTCGATGCCAGGAAGTTATCGCTATACTCTAGATTTACTGCTCAAAGAAATAGAGGATGCTTATAATTTAGGAATTAATGCGATCGCTTTATTCCCCCTAGTTGCGGAAGCTAAAAAAGACAATGTTGGTACCGAAAGCTACAACCCAGATGGGTTAATACAAAGAACTGTAAAGGCGATTAAACAAACAATACCAGATATTGTCGTCATTACTGATGTAGCCCTCGACCCCTATTCGAGCGAAGGTCACGATGGTATTGTGGGGGAAAATGGAGTCATTCTCAACGACCCCACTGTAGAAGTTTTGGTCAAACAAGCACTATCCCACGCTGAAGCAGGTGCTGATATTGTGGCTCCTTCAGATATGATGGATGGTCGTATTGGAGCGATTCGCAAAGCTCTGGATGCTGCTGAATACTTCGATGTGGGAATACTTGCCTACTCTGCTAAATATGCCTCAGCTTATTATGGCCCGTTTCGGGATGCTTTGGATTCTGCGCCAAAATTTGGGGACAAAAAGACTTATCAAATGAACCCTGCTAATGCTAGGGAAGCTATCAAAGAAGTAGCTTTGGATATTGCCGAAGGTGCAGATATGGTGATGGTCAAGCCAGCGCTTGCTTATTTAGATATTATTTGTGAGGTAAAAAAGACAACAAATCTACCTGTAGCTGCTTATAACGTTAGTGGGGAATATGCCATGATTAAGGCTGCTGGTCAGAAGGGTTGGATAGATGAAAAAAAGGTGATGTTGGAAACTTTAACCAGTATGAAACGGGCTGGTGCGGATTTAATTTTGACTTATTTTGCTAAGGAAGTTGCATTAATTTTGAAGTAGGGAGGACGTTCATTAATGGATAATGGATAATTGCGAACTTGATAATTACAAGAAGGTTAAAACCGCGAGGGAATTGAATATAAGGAATATTGTCTTTGTTTTCCCCTATCCAAGGGGAGGCTTCAAGGCGCGAATTATTTAATTATTAATTATTAATTATTAATTTTTCGGTAAACACATGATGCCATAGAAGCCATCTTTGACAGTATCAGACTTAAACCCAAATATGTTCTAGATGCTGACATATCCAATTGCTTTGACCGAATCAAAAGTTGTTTAGTTTGTCTGTGAACCAATTTTTCGCGCAGGCAATCCAGGAAATACAAAGGATGAAGAAAAATGAGATAGGTAATATTAAATTGTTACGGTAGACGAATTCTAAAGTTCCGATATGCCCATATTTCTTCATTACTCATTTCTCATTCAATATAAAATCAAAGTTATTTAAACAATTTAACCTTTGCTTTCTAATTCCTGTATTTCATTTAATCCTCAATATTACAGAATTATAGCAATGTGCGCTGGCATATTTACAAATTACAAGAACTGTCCAATAGCTAAAAGTCCTATACGATCGGTTTTTTATTCCCTCTGTTGCCTGTTGCCAGATGAGCTGTTGCCTGCGCACAGCGCTATAACTACAAAACTTCTCTATGATAGAATTATCAAAGCTGGACGCATCTAACGGTTAAGAAGGAGTGAAATGAAACCGCAAAAAGTTTATAAAATGGTACATACTTTGGGTAAAACCTATGGACCAAAAGAACGTTTTTATCATTTCTTTTATGGTTACTTACTACCAAGTATTGACCAAATGACCAAAATAGCTACTGAAGAACCTTCATGTCATTTCCTAATGGAAAGTTGTGGCCCATTAATGGATGAAAAAGCCAGAGAAATAATACCACTGTCTAATTTAAGTTGGGAAATAATAGAAGACCAACAATCTTTTCAGCTAAACTCTGCTACTGTTGTTGAAGTGAAAAGGTGGGATGTTTTATTGAGAGAAATGCAATTTTTCCAGGGGTATGGTTTTTTTCTTGGCATCTTAAAAAAAATTAATCTTGCCACTAAGAGTTTTTTTGTTGATAGTGACGAACACAGGTATAAAGAGAGATACCAATTACTTCGGCAAAAAAAAAGTTTGTTACGATCGCTTAAATCAACACGGAATATAATTCTAAGTTGGATTGATCGGGGAGTAAACATGAAACACTTGGATATATATGACAATAAGTTTTTGTTGCTCAAACGTTCTCCGCCACCAGAATCGTATCAGCAAGATGGTGGATGGAGTGTCAGAAAATATGGAAGTTCTCGTCGTGGATTGATGGGTTTGGAAAATGCTGCGAAGTTAATGAATGATAATGGCATCCCTTGTGCTATTTTCGAGGCTGGTGCATTTAGTCTTCCTGAACAAATAGCAGTCTTTCATGCTTGTCGAGGAGTGATAGGCATATATGGAGCTGAATTTGCTAACTTGATTTGGATGAAACCTAAAAGACAAGCTATTGTAGTTAATCCAAGGGAAGCTTCATCTCCTTCTATTGTACTAGCTCCTGAGCTAGATATCTTTTACAAGGAAATCCCTCTCCCACCGGAATCTTATCCAGAGTTAACTGGAAAGTTACTGGAATCGGTAATTGAAATAATTACTCGAAAATAATTGTAAATATATTATCTAATTTATCATTTATGTCATCTCAAATTAGAATAGCAAATTCAGCTCAAGAATTAGTAGAGTTTGTTGAGTTGGTTAAAGATATCTCACGCTTTGAACTCAGACCAGTTAAATTATCATCTCAAAAAGATTGGCTGATTCTCCATGATTGTCTTTCTCATAAATCAGGTGGTTTCTTCTCAGTCAGTGGTTATCAAGATCGAGTTAATGATTTTGAGGCTCCGATTCTTTATCAACCTCAAGGAGCATACAATGGCATTGCAATCTACCGTGGAGGAGAAAAAGAAGTTTATCTTTTGTTACAAGCAAGAGTTGAGCCTGGTAATTCTGGCTTGGTACAGTATGGTCCTACGGTACAATCTACCCCCGCTAATTATTTGCGATTACATGGTGGTAAAAAAACTGCATATTTAGAATTTTTTATGGAGTATTGTCCGAATGTGAGAGTAATTGGTAATAGCACACAGCTTGACCTTGGTAAAAGATATTTTCAAAAGACAAAAATCTTGTCTTATGTTGAAGTTAAAGAAATGTGTCCCTGTGAAGAGAACATGATTTGGGTTTCTCTGACAGCAGTTACTGAAGCTATTGAGCGGAATAATTTTTTTAATACTGATTTACGCTCAATGATTGGGGTATTTGACTGGGATAGTCTAATTTCTGCGCCAGAAATTCCTACACCCCAACAGTGGAAATCAATCAGATCCATATCGAGAAGTCATCAAGGAAATCTTGTTTCTCTCAATCAACTTACTAGGTGGAAATTGACTGACGATGGAATAAATTCAATAGATAATAGCAATCTGTCTACAGGGGTAAAGTTATATGAAGTTTTTTGTACCAACAGAGAAGTAAAAAGATGGGTACAGCCATTATATATTTGTCAAGGAGTAGGTTTGATTATACTCTTCACAAGATTCAATGGTGAGCAAACAGAATTCTTAATCACCTATGGACAAGAGTTTGGTATTTCTGGTCAGAGTGTTGTTTTACCTTCTATTTGTTTGTATGGTGATGAAAATACTAATATTTCTTTACCTCAAGGAGATATCGTTGTGGATGTTTTACAGTCAGAAGAAGGTGGTCGCTTTCTAATGAATGAAAATCGGTATCAGGTAATTCGTTTAAATTATGAAGAAGAGTTNACATCACCTCTGTCATGCGCAGCGGTCAGGGTTTCCCAGACTGAAGAATCCCGCATTTTCCCGTAAGGGAAACGTCGGGAGTATGTCAAAAGAGAGAGTTTAAACCTTAATTATTCGTTAAGCATTCAGCAGTTAGCTACCAGCCGTCAGCTATTTGAGATGGCCATAATATCAAAATTATCGGCGATTTTACTAAGAAACTGTTTGTAAACTCATAAAAACCTCTCTCCTGGTAGGAGAGAGGCTTTGAAACCCCCATTCCCTGGTAGGGAAGGAGGGCAGGGGGGTTAGGTTTGCGCGGATTTATCGGTTCCATGCAGCACTTCTCAAACAGCTTCTAAGTATACTAATCCTAAATGATTTGTGAAACAAACTGTAGGGGTTTGGTCTCTAAACCCAAGCGTAAAAAGGATTTGGAAACCAAACCCCTACGATAAAATCATTTAGGATTGCTATATGTTAGCGATCGCCGATTCTAGTTATACTAATTTGAAAAAAGTCTAACTTCTAACTTCTGACTTCATTAACAAGCTTGGTATTAAAACCTAAACTGAGTCCGGAATGTACTAACCCAAATAGTATCATTAACATCATCGTGATTAGGATTAGTAATCACAAATAAACCAGGAGTCAAAGAGATATTATCATTCACTCGAAAACGATAAATTGCCTCTATGTGTATAGATGTATCATCATCTTTCAATGAATCATCATCACCCCCATCAGTAACAATAGGAGGAACACCTACCATCAAACCACCAAGATTTCCTTCTATCAATAAGTCTGGGAAAGCAAAATATAACATTCCATTAATAATAGTCACATCGTCTTCATCGCCGTTGCTAGTTTCCGGTCGTGCCCTGGTGGAACCAAATCACCCACCCACTTCCAACTTGTCATTCACTCTCCAATGAGCTTGCAACCCAACGTTATCAGCAGTTGTCGGAACACCATCAAAAGGATCTTGAGCTTTGAAACTACCAGTACCATTAGTAATATCTACCCCATCGTCACCCCAATATTTACGCACATAACCCAGAGTAAATGCCAAGCTATCTGATGGTTCAATCACAAGTTGACCTAATGCACTGTAAGCACCATTGAATGCACCCGCACCTTCTTGAGGATTTGCGGGATCGTCTGCTAAGTAAGCTACATTTACCTGAAACTTATCATTAAATGCGTAACTAAAACCAAGACCTGCATTAGCAGGACCACGGAAACTGGTAGAGTTACGTCTTCCAAATCTATAGCGCTACTTGAATCGGGAATAGGGAATAGGTATGGAGGGAATAGTAAACGGTTAAAAGGTTTCAGGGTTTAGAAATGTCAAGAGCCTTAATGCGTAGTGCTATAGTATGAAATATCAATGGAAAGCTAATCATGAATCAATTTCTGAAATGATCTATGCTTATGTAGGAAGAGTTTGAAATTTTAGATAGTGCAGCAGAAGACGAAGTTCTTTCATCCGTGGTGAATAGGGTTGACTATTAGGGGATTCAACGAATTGACGACCACATATTCCACATTGGAAACACTGTTGGCCACGTCTTCAGCCATTTTTCCTGGTGTGAGTGGAGGGACATTTCGGACATATCATGTTTTGAATTCTACAACATTTATCATTACATTTCAGCAACGCCAATTAAACCCTCCTTTGTATATAATAATGATTATCATTCATTACAAAATTTACCTAACATGAATCCCCTATTTACCGCCCGCACTTCCGTAGAACAGGTTGAGGAAGGTTTGTTACTTGCGCCCAAATTTGATGCCAATGGTTTGATTCCAGTTGTCACCACAGATGTCAACACTGGTGAAGTGCTGATGCACGCTTATATGAACGAAGAGGCGTTAGTTAAAACCATTGAAACCGGAGAAGCTCATTATTACAGTCGCAGTCGTCAGCAGCTATGGCATAAAGGTCAATCTAGTGGACTGGTGCAAAAAGTACAGCAGTTAGCTATTGATGACGACCAAGATTGTCTGTGGATGCAGGTTAAAGTAGCTGGTTCGGG
>NZ_JAAHGT010000179.1 GCF_010672385.1 Okeania sp. SIO2F4 | reverse complement strand
CTTTTGCAACAGGAGGCTATAAGCAACCACAACAACTAATATTATTAAACTACTTTCTTTCCATCGGTCAAGAATTTGATATGCTGATCAATATAGATGGGTTTAATGAGGTAATTTTGGCAAAAGCAAACAACAAAAATAATATTGATATTATGATGCCAAGTACCAACCATGTAGTACCATTAACTAATATAGCTAATAATAGTCTCTCCACAAAATCTATTAAAGCTATGTTAAAAATTAATGATAGTAAGAATAAATTAAAAGATGCTTTAGAAACCTTAGAAAAATGTCAAGTAGCTTACTGTTATGCTCTAACATCAATCTATGTGCAAAATCTAGCAACAACCTATCGCAAAAATGTCAAAATTTTTGATAAGGAAAGAAAAAAAGCAGCCCAACAAGCTGCTGGAGAAACAGAGGCTAGTATTGTTTATTTCTATGCACAAAACCCAGAACTAGAAGAATCAGAATTATATGAAACTATGGCTGAACATTGGAAAAAAGCCTCAATAATGATGCAACAAATTGCAGCCAATAATAACATTTTATATTTTCATATTTTACAACCAAATCAATATTATCCTACTAATAGAATATACAGTGAAGCAGAAAAGAAAATTGCTTTTGATTCTGATAGTCCTTTTAGAGAAGCAACAGAGTTAGGATATCCAGTGCTTTTTAGTAAGATAGATGATTTAAAACAGAATGGGGTGAATTTTTTGAATGGTGTGAAAATTTTAGATGATGCCAAAGAAATAGTTTATATAGATAGTTGTTGCCATTATACTGAAGTTGGAGAAAATATTTTGTCTGAATTTGTAGCTAATTCAATTTTCAACTTCCTGGGCAAGAAACAACAAAAAAAGGAAATCAGGGATAAGACTCAAAATAAAATTATAAGTAGGTAGGCACTTATTAAATGCAAAATAGAATGTAACAACTCAATTCCAAAACCATTCTGACTCCTGACTCCTCCTCTTGAAAATTAACTTTATTTATGATAATTAGTATGTAATATCATGTCCAGTTAATCCAGTTCAATAGTTCAATAGTGAAAGTACACCACTTTGCAACTTAATGTGGTACAAGTTTATCTTATAAATTTGTTTGTTTACTTTTGTTACTGTACTTTATTGAGTCGCAAAACGTTGTAGTAAGTAGGTGAACAAATTTAGAGAATATAGGAGTTTTTTCTACCTTAAAGTAGTAAAGCAAAATTAATTGTAAATTTTAGGCTGAGGTTAAGTAGGTAAACAAAATTATTTTTACAGTCTATTCAGTGATTTATAAAGTACAGTAGCACTAGCTTTTTAAATAGTTTTTTAAGTATGGAAGTAAGGTTTTATTTTTATTGAGCCAATCTACTATAATCACTGTACCACACTTACATGGAATAGTCTGTATATCTATAATGCTTAAGTATGTAAGTATATTTTTCCCCTGTTCTCTAGTCAGATCGGGTCTCATGAATTAGCCATAATAAAAATGTTATTCTTTTTCAATCAAAAATATCCTAAATATCTACCTGTTCCTAGTCATCTCTATTTCCTACAACATTTATTCATAGGTATTCAAACAGACATGATCTGATAAATATCAAATCAAGTTTGGAAAGATAATTACTTTGAAGTCCGATAAATTTATTTATCTACTGAAAAAAATTGCTGATACAGATACTTATCTATTACTTCTGCTGCTAATCTATTGCCAGCAATATTCCAATGAATATCGTTAGGTTTGTACAGAGCAGTTTGAGTACCTAAAGTCACAAATTCTTCCAAAAGATCAAGATGATAAATATAATATTTATCCATTTTTTGAGATAGTAATTTATTGGGTTGTCGGAAATCAAATTTTTCTGGAGAAAAATTGTAACTAGCAACTACTTTATCCCTTAAATTTTTAATTACTTGTACCTCATCAGGCATTAAGACTACGACTAAAGTAATATTTTGGCGATCGCAAATTTCTTTGATTTTTAATAAGTCGCTAAAAGCATCATCAAAATGTTCTGAAAAATCTGTTTTTTCCTGATTTTTGATAAAAATATAACTTCTCTTTTTTGCCTCTTGTAGATGAAAGTCATCTGGTACAGTAGGCAAATCTTCTCGATATTCAATGCCATGATGATAGAGGTTGCCTTCAAATTTACTATTCACCTTAATCAGAAAATCAAAGAAAGATAAAACGTAAGAATCTTGAACTTTAAGTAACCTCCTATCTTGTTGTGATTTATAGTTATCAGAAAAGTCATTACCAATATAAAAAGATAGCAAAAGCATATCAGGATTTAACTCTAATCCTTCATTAACAAATAGAGATAAATAATCTTTCGGTCCAATCGCAATTATTCCCATATTAATTAATTCTATAGGTTGCTGACTACCCTGATTAAGTTTAGACTCCAATAGAGTTAAAAAGTTGTGTTTATAAGGTACGCCACTATAAGCAAAAGAATCACCTATGCCAATAATTCTATATGTACCCTCTGCTTTTTGTTTGGTAAATTCAACATCTTTAAATCCCCTAGAATTTAACTGAAAACCATAATCTGTAGAAAATGGTTTTCCTCGCCAGCGATTATAAGATGAGGGGTCGTAAAACATAAATGAAGGATTAATTTTGTGATAAATTCTGAATGCAATTTCTGTCAAACCAAATGTTATTAAGGAAATAATTACTGTTTGACGGACTAGAGAAAAAATCTTTTTCATCATTAAGCTTTAATTTTGCGAGATGAATCTTTTTGCTTAGTTGAAGCAAAGTGAATTTAGATTATTAATCAGTAAGAGGTTAATATAACATATAACTGTCAATTATTAGCTTTTTAAGTAGATAGACAGAATTATTTGGTAAGCATTCAACTATTAGTGGTCAGCTTTTAGGTGTTTTATAAATAATAGACATAGGTGTGAAAAAGATATAGACTTTTTATCAAAGTAGGGAACAGCTTTTTACCGAAAAGATATGGAAAATGATTTATTCAGTAATTTTTACAACTCTAACTTATACTAAATCAAGAGGAAATTTATTTTATGGAGATATCTAATGAATATGCACTGCTAACTTTAAGGCAATTTTTTTCCAATACTTTTAATTCTCCTGAAATATCTCAATTGCTTTTTCCTCCTTTCAAGATAATAAACCTGTTAACGTAGTTCCTCCACAGGAGGCTAGCTGACCACTGAATGCTTACAATTACTTTTCCTAAGTAGAACGGTGCAAAAAAACAGAAGTATTTAACGAAAAGTAAATTTGCCCAAAACTCTCTTCCCTTCTGTATTATGCCCTCTGCCTCCTGCCTTTTCATAACGATAATTTTCAACACCGACCTACTTATAGCAATCTTAATATTAGGGCTAATTGCTGTCTTAATTAATATAAAAATATCTATAAATATAGTTTCGATATATGGGCATAAAATTACTCACAAAATCATTTGTAAAAATTTCATAATTTAGGCTAAATCTCGATATTTTCCTCTGTTCCATTTTCCTTAAAATATTTATTTACATAAATCTAAGAGGATTGCTATAATTGACAATCATAAAGTAGATATATATGATATTAATTAAATTTGATAAATTAATTTAACCAATAAAATTTGCCGTATAATTAATATCCTATTCGGATAATCAGTTATAAATATAATCTTCTTGTAGAAGCAATTAATAAATTGCCTCTACTCGCCCCCCTTTTCCGTCTTATAAAACTACAAAAAAGTGTTAGGACATTGATCAAATTGAAATCCTTGACAACTAATAGTTTTGACTTGAGCTGATAAGGCAGTTAGTCCCTCAGGAAGCTAGCTGTTTGCGGAACATTCTGGCATGAAAATTATGAAAGCTATATCTATTATTTATAACTATTCAACCGAATATGATATAAGACAAATTTTCCCAATATAATCTACAACAAAAATATGCAAAAAAATAATTATGAATTAAATTATAAGTTAATTTTAGGCATCACTTTATGTCTAGCAATAATACCAGCTATAGTTTTAGGAGTTCTAATTCTGAAATATAGTGTAAATGTGCCAATTCAAGACCAATGGCAAATCTCTGATATCTTTGAAAAATTTAATCAAGGAACTCTATCTTTCAATGATTTAATAGCACAACATAATGAAAGTAGAAAATTTTTTCCTAGACTAATTTTTCTAGCCCTAGCATTTCTCACTAAATGGAATATTAAATATGAAATGTTAGTCACATTTTTACTTGCCTGGATAGTTTCTGTAAATATTTATCTCTTAAATAGATTAACAATAGGTGGCTCCCAGATCAAAAGTCTAACTATAGCATTAGTATCTAATATATTTATCTTTTCTGCTGTTCAATATGAAAATTGGTTGTGGGGTATTCAGATAGTTGTTTTTACTCCTATAGTCTGCATTACTTCCTGTATATTAATTGCTTATTCAAGACTAAATAATCTAGCCAAAATTTTTATTTGTATGGTCTTATCAACCATCAGCACTTTTTCTTATGCTAATGGTCTATTAGCCTGGGTAATAGTCTTACCAGTGCTAGTTTTAGTACAACTAAAATTTTGGTCAGACATCAGGAAAAACATAATTTTATATTTACTTTGGATAATTGGATTTATCGCCAATATAACCTTTTACTTCCATGATTATCAAAAGCCATTATCTCATCCTAGTCCATTAGAATCACTTCAATATCCATATCAAACCTTCCAATATTTTCTAGCATTTTTAGGTAGCTCTCTAGGAGTTGGTAGTAGTATACAACCCATCAATAATTCAATTATTCTTGGTGCAATAATTATTATTCTATTTATTGGTTTATGTTCTTATGTAATATGGCATATTAAACACTATGAATTGCGGCATAAAACTATTGGCTGGATTATGCTTGGTTCATATACAGTTATTAGTGCCTTAGTTACATCTTTTGGTAGAGTAACACTTGGTATAGAACAGTCTCTTTCATCAAGATATACAACATTTTCAACCTACATTATTATCTCCATAATTCATCTAACGATTATTGTAGGAGAAGATGCTATTAAAAAATATTCTTTTGTCATTAATAGAAGTTTATTCTCGAAAATTATTTGCTGGTTTATTGGCATAATAACTGTTCTCCAGCTACACAACTTTACTTATAGCGTAGACCAAATGAGAACATGGAGGCAAAATTATTTAAAATATAAAGGGTGTTTACTACTTATAGATTTTACCCACGATAAATGTCAAAATCTAATTGACTCTTACTATTTTGAGTCCATCAAACAACGGGCGCATTACCTAACAGAAATAAGTTTTTTAGAACCTGGCTTAATTGCAACTAATCGCATTCCAGACTTAGTAGATACGAGTAACAGTAGACAAGTAGAAGGTACTTTTGAAAAGCTAGAATTTATTGGGGGTAATAACTTATTAGCAACTGGTTGGGCAATATTTACTGATACAAATTTACCTGTAGATGCAATAGTTATCAGTTATGATAATTGGCAAGGTGAACCTATTGTTTCTGCTGTGGCAGATGGGACAATATCAAGACCTAATCTTGTGAAAGAATTTAAGAGTCAAAAATACTTTAGATCGGGATGGCAAAAAGTATTATCTACTCATATGTTTCCCCAAGGAAATATTAATGTCAAGGCTTGGGGATTAGATACAAAAACAACTAAATTTTATCAAATCCCCGGTACTTATGTAGTTAATAAGAATGGTGAAAATCTTACTGTTTTGTTTCTTAATCAGCCAACCTTTAATTAGGTTCTTAGTTTTTTGCTGAAGTTATTGTTTTTTTAGAGTGACTTGCAGCAATAAGCAAAACAGAATACGGAAATTAAAAGTCAAAAGTCAAAAGTAATATTTTATAGACTCAAATTTAATTTATAACTTTTAATTCTCCTTTTCACGGAAGTTAAAACTTAAAATTCAAAAGTCAAAAGTAAGGTTTTATAGGCTCAAATTTTATTCATATTTCAGTTCTTGAAGACAATTCCTCCTTCAATTTAATAATCAGTTAATAACTCATAGTTGTTAGCGAAGCTCCTCTGAAAGATGCTAATTGACTAAAAATAGTTTGATAACTATAATAAGTCGTTTTTTGTGCCGGAGGGATAGTTTGATTTTTACCCTCTAGGTTGGCAGATAATTTACTAACACTTTTGTAATCATTTTACCGAATAATTAATAATTATTAATTCTTGGTTAGTAGAAGGCTGTCAAGAAGAAGGAAAGATTGTACTGGAAAGCTTGCTAAAAACTCGATTTGGCGAACTCGACCAAGGGTTATTAGAAGTTGTAGAAACTTTATTAAATTTGTCTGCTGATGAATATGCTCAAATACTAATTCAATTGCTTAATTTATCGCGGGAGGAAATTTTAGAGTTAATCAAAAATGAAAAATAAAGAAGGGAAATTTAAACCTTAAAATTCTTCCCGATCTAATTTCAGTATGGGTTTGCTTACCGAATAATTAAGGTTTAAAGCCTCTCACTCGCCGTGAGAAACAAGCGGTCGTTTACGGAGCATGACCTTAGGATGGGATGGCGAGGTCTCCCGCTCTTTCAGAGCCGCTGCCTCTTGCAGAGGAGCTGCCTCTTGCAGAGGAGCTGCCTCTTGCTACGGTAGCTCTCGCTAACCCTAACGCTTTTCATGTGGCGCAGCGTTAACGCGCGTTGTGCGGAACGCTAAACGTCATATCCAATCTCCCCTTGATCAGAAAAAATTTTCACGCTCCGCGTCAATCCAACCCGTTTTAGGGAGAGGTAATTATCCATTAATGAACAAACTCCTACTACATTAATTATCTCCAAAAAATTCATCTATATCTTTAACTAAATAATCGAACAAAATATCAGCAGCTAATAAATTTCCAGCACGATTCCAATGGGGTTCCCTTAGTAAGTATAGAGGATGGTTATTTTGTTCTATTTTAAATCTATCCAACATATCTATATAAGGAATGTTATTAGCTGCTAAAAATTTGCTCAAAATTTCTTGTTGACAAGTCAAATTATAAGACTCTCGTTTTAGATCGTCGTACTCGGCAAAAATTTCATTTAATAACTCATCATTAACTTGATATTCGTCAGGATAAATAGCTACTACAAATTCAATATTCCGAGATTTTAGTAATTTTTGCATATCTAGAATACTCTGAAAAATATAGTTGATATTCTTATCCCGCTTACCTTCAAGCAAATCCTTAATCTTGCAAAACTTAAGCCGACTTTTTTCTACCCGTAGAAAAGCTTTCTTAGATAAAATTCCTGGAGATTTTTCCCTTTCAACAATTGGAGCTGAGGCTAAATTTAAACTAGCAACTAGAGAACTACTTAGCATCTTGGCAGAATCCTGTTTAGCCTTTTGTAATTCTTGGTAAACTTTATATTTTTGCTGTAAAAACATTAGTAATCTAGACTTACCAATAATCGGATAACCAAAAAGAATTAACTCGTCTTTTTTATCTATATCTATATATATACCATTGACAATAATTCGTTTCCTTTCTGGGTCAGCATCCCGAAAATCATTACCAGCAAAAAAGCCTAATATTACTAAGTCTGGATTGTATTGTAATCCGTACTTTTTCAACATAGCTAATTGTTCCCCAGTATGAGTTCCTGGATAGCCAACATTAATTACTTCTACCTGACTTTTACCGTAATAATTATCAAATTTTTTCTCCAACAAAGCTGTATAATTTCCCTCTTTTCCACCCGCCCAATTAAAGGAGTCACTGACAACTAGGAGACGAAATTTATTTTGATTTTTTTCTAAAGGATAATCTCGGTCGTTGAAGCCAAATCGATTATTACCATTAATATAAGGTCGCACTCGAAAGCCTAAATCTGGGTCATATTGATATAGCCCTTTAAATAGGTATGGTTCAAAAACAATCATCAAAATTTCTACCAATAACAGAGGTATAATTATCCAGGTAAATGTTAATAACAGAAATGTATTTATTTTTTTTGAGTTAATGAATTTGAGATACTTTGATAGCATGATGACAACTCGGTTTTGAATCTAAAATAATATCATTTGGCAAAAAAATTCTTACAAGTAGTATTAGTAAGGAATCAGGAATTAGAAAGAATAAATAAGAAATATAAGAGCTATTCAGTGAATAGAAATTTTCTTAAGGTATGGGAATTCAATCAAATCGAGATTTTTTTTAAGAACTCACATGATAGGGAGCTGAGGTAATTGAACTTGTAAGGAAGAAGGAAGAAGAAAGAATAAATAAGAAATATAAGAGCTATTCAGTGAATAGAAATTTTCTTAAGGTATGGGAATTCAATCAAATCGAGATTTTTTTTAAGAACTCACATGATAGGGAGCTTAGGCAATTCAACTTGTTTAGATAAGAAAATATTTATTCCTCAAGAAATCCTTACTTAATTCATAAAAAAACTGAGAGCTGATAATAGCTGAATGCTTACATAGGTAGTTTATACAATTCTATAACCTTCTTCTATAAAAAAATTTATAGCTTTCCTTTTTGTAGGATTCTTTTTTCTTACTGGTGAGGTAAAAATTCTATAGCGCTACTTGAATCGGGAATAGGGAATAGGTATGGAGGGAATAGTAAACGGTTAAAAGGTTTCAGGGTTTAGAAATGTCAAGAGCCTTAATGCGTAGTGCTATAAGTTTTAAGGAACAGGAAACAGTTAAGAATAAAAATAACTTTACCTTACTAACTTGATAAATGCGAGAATAGTGATTCTCATATTAATGATACTAATTCACTTTAAAGATGTCACAAATAGTTTCAAACTTTAGATGTGAAATCATTTCCTGAAATTACTATGCAGGACTACCAATATTTCGAGTCCAGAAAATATTACTTTTGACTTTTTACTTCTATGAAACCTTATAATATAGAGTATTTTTATCCTCCTGTATATTCCCTTTTCTAGTTTTCCCTATTCCCTAAAATCCAAAACTTGCGTACCTCACCAAGAGGGATAAATTTGGGAATAGCAGTTCTTATAAAGCACGAGGTAAAGTATTTTTTTATTCCCTATTCCCTATCTTCCATTCCCTAAAATCCAAAACTTTTGTATCTCACCCTTGGTCAAAATTGCTATATTAATTAGAATATCTAAAACTATTACCTTTTGATTAAATACTACTTATATAGAAATTATTGGCTAATCAAAATAGGGATAAGTTAGAGATTGTTTGTCAACGATTAATAATTAATAATTAATAATTAATAATTACCTTTTCTGATAACAGATAGGATTGCCTAAAAGGAATTTTTTTTCTTTTCAAGGGGAGATTGGATATGGTTAGGTAACCCATCCATCTCATCCTAGGTCATGCTCCAAAGAGCGACCGCTCTCAAGGGGAGATTGGAGGCAAGCGAGGAGACCTCGCCATCCCATCCTAGGTCATGCTCGGCAAACGACCGCTTTTTCTCTTGAAATAGAAGGCTTTATACCTGAATTTTTCGGTAAAATAGCAATCCTAAATAATTTGTGAGAATTTTTATAATAGTTAAGATTGATGAAAAACCTTCAAAATTCTGACTCCTGTACGGGCGATTCGCTCCTCACCCCTACAAAAAAATATTACAATTGTGCAGAGGATTGCTAAACAAGTCTTAAGAGAGATGCGTAGTGACTAAAATCTAAAAGCAGTAGTATTTCAATTCTTTGAAATCTGGTAGATACCAGAGGTGTTCGGCAGATATATTCCTAGATTTTTAAGTGACAAATAGTTGTCTTAATTTCCTCTTCCCTATTCCCAGTTAAGTGTTCCCTATCTCCTTTTTATATTTCCTAATAAATTCAATCTCTTATGCCAAACTACCAAAAACTTTCCTATGGCTTAATTCTCTATTTATTTATAGAGTAGATAATGTGGTATGACTGACGAGGTAAATATTTTTTGCTTGTTCTTTCTTCTACTCCCTACTCCTCACTCCCTACTGCCTAAAACAATCAATATATTTACTTCCAGAGAGTAGGAAACTTCTGTAAATATATTTCTGGAAGTGAGTATTTAGCATTTAATAACTTTTATCCTGCAATGATTATTTTGTAGACTTTCCTAACATAGTATTACTTCTAATAGACATAGGCGTGATCATCAAAAATCAAATCAATCCCATACGCAAAAATCATCAATTTTTTCTCCCTACTCCCTACCCCTACTCCTTCTTTTCCGAGAGGTCTAATAAATAATCTTACAAAATTCACCCCTATAAAAAGAATTGTAGAATAAAATTAACTTTCAGTCCTTTTTACTCAAAATCTTATGACATTATCATCTATTATTAAACTACTTGGTCGATCGCCTCTCACAACCGAACTCCTTAATAAACTTCAACAATATCAATCTCTACAACTAAACGGCGCACCCCGTTTACCCAAAGGTTTAGTCACATCCACCCTCGCCCAACAACAACAGCAAAATTTACTCATTGTCACTGCAACATTAGAAGAGGCGGGACGGTGGGCAGCACAATTAGAAGCAATAGGATGGCCAACAGTTCACTTTTACCCTACTTCAGAAGCATTCCCTTACGAACCCTCCTACTCAGAAGAAATGATTTGGGGACAAATGCAGGTATTGGCAGACTTAGTGAGTGAGAATGCGCCAGAAAATTCAACTAGCAACGGCAACAGTAACAATAAAGCAAAAATGGCCGTGGTAGCAACAGAGCGATCGCTCCAACCTCACCTACCTACAGTTAAAGAATTTCAACCCTACTGTCTAACCCTCGCCCCTGGCATTACCAGTAACTCCAAAATCTTCGATGAAAAACTTGCCCAGATGGGATACGAACGAGTGCCATTAGTGGAAACTGAGGGGCAGTGGAGTCGTCGGGGCGATATTATAGATGTATTTCCCGTCGCCTCAGAATTACCAGTACGCCTAGAATGGTTTGGGGACGAATTGGAAAAAATTCGGGAATTTGACCCTTCCACCCAACGTTCCCTTGACAAAATTCCCCAAATAGTCTTAACACCTAGAAATTTTAGTCAGTGGGGGTTAGGAAACTTAGAGTCAATGACCGACTCAACATTTGCTTCCCTATTAGACTATCTGCCAGAAAATACTCTCATTGCGATAGATGAACCAGATCAATGTGCTGCTCATGGCGATCGCTGGTTTGAACTGGTAGAAGAACACTGGCAACAACTCAACAACGACGAAGCATCCTCACCATTACCAAAAATTCATCGTACATTTGCCGACTCCCTAGCAGAAGTCGAACTTTTTCCCAGACTATATTTATCCGAACTTGCCAAAGAAACCAAGAGCGATATTACCGCTTCCGTTCCCTACACCCTCAACCTTGCTAGTCGTCCCTTACCAGTGATGCCGCATCAATACGCAAAACTGGCAGAAAATTTGCGCCAGCAAAGGGAGCGTAAACATTCCATTTTCCTAATTTCCGCTCAACCGTCGCGCTCCGTCTCTCTACTCCAGGAACATGACTGCGCCGCTCAGTTTATTCCCAACCCCCACGACTACCCCGCCATTGACAGACTGCAAACCCAATATACTCCCGTTGGTCTCAAATATAGTGGTTTAGCAGAATTAGAAGGATTTATTTTGCCCACATTCCGGTTAGCAGTCATCACCGATAGAGAATTTTACGGACAACACACCCTCGCAACTCCCACCTATATTCGCAAACGCCGTCAAGCTACTTCCAAACAAGTAGATCCCAACAAACTTCGCCCCGGAGATTATGTAGTTCACCGCCAACATGGTATCGGTAAGTTCGTGAAATTAGAAAGTCTGACTCTAAATAACGAAACTCGCGACTATCTGACAATTCAATATGCTGACGGTTTGCTCAGAGTTGCCGCCGACCAACTGAGTTCCCTGTCGCGGTTGAGAAATACTGATAAGAAAAAACCCCAACTCAACAAACTGACTGGCAAAACCTGGGAAAGTACCAAAAATAAAGTTCGTAAGTCAATCAAAAAATTAGCTGTTGACCTGCTGAAACTTTATGCTCAACGCGCTCAACAAACAGGTTATAGTTTTCCTACTGACACCCCGTGGCAAGGAGAAATGGAAGATTCGTTTCCCTACAAACCAACCCCCGACCAGTTGAAAGCAACCCAAGATGTGAAACGGGATATGGAAAGTGAACGAGCAATGGATCGCCTGGTTTGCGGTGATGTTGGTTTCGGCAAAACAGAAGTTGCCATCCGGGCAATTTTCAAAGCAGTCACAGCAAATAAACAAGTAGCATTTCTCGCACCTACGACAGTTTTAACTCAACAACATTATCACACTCTCAAAGAACGTTTTGCTCCCTACCCCATAGAAATAGGTTTACTCAACCGCTTCCGTACTACCAATGAAAAAAAAGAAATTCAACGTCGGTTAGCAACAGGGGAATTAGATATTATTGTCGGTACTCACTCTATTTTAAGTAAGACGATCCAGTTTCGGCAGTTGGGGTTGTTGGTAGTGGATGAGGAACAAAGGTTTGGCGTTAACCAGAAGGAAAAAATTAAGGCGCTCAAAGCTCAGGTAGATGTGTTGACATTGACTGCAACTCCAATTCCGCGAACATTATATATGGCGCTTTCGGGAATTCGGGAAATGAGTTTGATTACGACTCCACCCCCTTTGCGTCGCCCTATTAAAACTCATCTTGCACCATACGATCTAGAAACAGCGCGCACTGCGATTCGCCAAGAATTAAATCGGGGTGGGCAAGTATTTTATGTGGTACCGCGCATTGAAGGTATAGAAGAATTGGCAGGAAAATTGCGGGAAATGATTCCCGGAGCCAGAATTAATATCGGTCACGGGCAAATGGATGCAGCAGAGTTGGAGTCAATTATGCTGACATTTAGTGCGGGGGAAGCTGACATTTTAGTTTGTACCACAATTATTGAATCTGGTTTGGATATTCCCCGCGTTAACACTATATTAATAGAAGATGCTCAAAAGTTTGGATTGTCGCAGTTGTATCAGTTGCGGGGAAGGGTAGGTCGTGCCGGAGTGCAAGCTCATGCGT
>NZ_JAAHGT010000178.1 GCF_010672385.1 Okeania sp. SIO2F4 | reverse complement strand
AACTAGCGGTTTTTCCTGGGTGTTGGGAATGGCGATCGCTGTTCAATATCCCTCTACTTCTCAAGAGACACCCATAGCAGAAAAACTATTTCGTGGAGCTAAGGGTATAGTATCTAAAAAACGGTTGCCCCAATCGGAAAGCTCCACCCCTGAATCTACTCCAGAAACTCTCAAGCTCCAAGTTGAACTAACTGAAGCCCAGAGACAGGAACTACAAACAGAACTTAAACAATTACAAACACAGTTAAATACTCTGATTGGTCAGACCACAACTTTAGAAAATCAATTAGGTATTAGTAGACCCGAGCAAAATTTAGAGACCAGATTGGATCTGATTGCCAAACAATTAGTTGCCCCCCTCTCTGCAAGTGAGAATGAACAAATAAATAAACTTTCTCAGCCAGTTTTTACTCAAGATACCGAGATGGTGACGCTTCCTGGTGATGTATTGTTTGAGTCCCGTAGTAATACAATTCGTTCTGAGGGAAGGATAATTCTAGACAATTTAATTGGTGAATTGAAAAATTACAAAGGGGCGACCATTAGTATTTCTGGTCATACTGATAGTCGAGGTAAAGTTAAGACAAATCGAGAATTGTCATTTTTACAAGCTGAAGCAGTGGCAGAATATTTATCAAAAAATCTCGGTCAAAGGTATCGTTTGCTAGCTATTGGTTATGGAGAATCTCGCCCCATAGCAGAAAATGATTCTCGAACTAATCGACAACGTAATCGTCGAATTGAGGTGAAAATTCATTCTAGAAACTCAAACTAAATTTGATAGATGTACTGAGGATATTTTTTGGTTAATTTATTTAGTATAAATTAGGTTTATAGAAGTAATATTTAAGAATATAGAAATTAATAACAAAGTATTAGTAAATAATTTGCAACTTGAGATTCTTAGGCAATATTTTAAATGCTTTAATTTTGCTTTTTTGTCACGATTAAAGTAGTATTTGATACTAGAATAAAAAGCAGAATATCAAGGCAAAAACATTTCTGCTAGGGATAAAGAAACTGATGGAAAATTCAAGGGATTAATTATTTCATTATCAGACAAAATAGTTTCAGATTGATAACCTCCTGGTGTAGGATGACGATATATATAAGCTTGTCGTTGGACTACATCTAAAACCCAATATTCAGGAATATTTGCTCCAGCATAGATAAGTGCTTTTTCTTGTCGATCTATTCTCAAGGTAGTATCGGAAATTTCGATTAAAAAAAATATTTCCTGTAGACTAGGGTGGCGATCGCCATAAGCTTTCGAGTCTATATGAACTACTGCAATATCCGGTTCTGGTTCAGAATTTGATAATGTAACTGGTAACTGCATCCTGATATGAGCTTGCTGACTTAATTGAGATTTTAAATAATCTGATGTCCGTTGAGTTGTTGCAGCATGAGGAGCGCGTTGGGGATTCATTTTGATGATACGACCTTCTAATAGTTCGACGCGGGATTCTGGTGTCAGAATACCACAATCTATCATTTGATGATACTCTGCTACTGTCCACAAATGAATTTTGCTTGTTGTCATTAGTTTAGTTTCCTGTTTTTGATAATTTCTATAATTACTTCAAGACTTTAATCTCCCCTACTCCCCTACTGCCAACTAAATGACTGAGAGTTAAGTTTAATGATGAAAGTTCTATTATTATTGATTTTAGCTAAAATTTTATGGCTAGAGTTAGATGGTGTTGTTGAATTTTTAACTTTTTTGCAGATAATAGTTTCTTTGGCTGAGATGAAACGATAATTTTTGGGGTAGAATAATATGTTTGAGTAGATTTATGGTTGGGTTTTTATGGGTGATGAGGGTATAAGCGCTGGCCAATTGTTGAAACAGGCTAATCAGTTGAAGAGAGCGGGGAGGTTGGATGAGGCGATCGCTCTTTATCATCAGGTGATTGAAATTAATCCTAATTTTGCTTGGGCTTATAATAATTTAGGGGATGCTTTTGTTAAGCAGGGAAACTCAGATGAGGCTGTTGTTAAATATCGTCGGGCGATTGAAATTAATCCTAATTCTACTTGGTTTTACTATCAGTTAGGAGAGGCATTGGCTGAACAAGGAAAGCTTAACACAGCATCTGTGTACTTTCAAAAATCTATAAATACTCAAATGGATTTGTGTAACCACCTAAGCAAATGTTATCCAGAAGTAGAAAAAGGTGTCAATCAGGTAAATAGCTTTTATGTATTTCAAGGACAAAATTATGGATATTTAACAGATAAGGCTCAATGGGTTAGCTTTCCAGTAGACGAGAACTCTATGTACATTATAGAAGGAAAAATAGCTAGCGAAAATGCTCCTATATCCAAAAAAGCCTTGGTTCAATTTGAATTTTTTGATCGAAACAATCAAAAAATATCTGGTTATTATCAAGGTTTCAGTAACTCAGATAATTTGGGTTTGTATAGATACATAGATATCCCTAGCCAGAGTTTATCAAAATTTTGTATTGCTTTTAAAACACTACCAAAAGCCTTTTCTCTTAAAATAGGTTTTCGTCGCTGGCATAATAAAAGAACTAACAACCCAATAATAATATTTGAATCGTTCATGAAAACTTATTTTAGTCAGTTTAAAAACTTAGAAAATTCGGTATTATCATCTTGGGTTTACTACAAATTAGGAGTTATCTATTCAAAAAAAAGAAAACTATCTGAGGCTTTATTTCTTTGTCAAAAATCCTTTGAAAAAGATGTAAGTTTTTCTAAGTGTGAAGACAAAATAAGGGAATTAATTTTTAAACTAGAGTCTGGCAGCTCAGTACAATATTGGGAAAATAGATACGATCAAGGGGGCAATTCAGGGATAGGAACCCACAATGATAAGTTGGCAAAATTTAAAGCAGATGTTATCAATGACTTAGTAGAAAAAGAGAATATTGAATCTGTATTAGAATTTGGATGTGGCGACGGTCGTCAGCTTGATTTCGCTAAATATCCTAAATATATTGGTTTAGATGTTTCTAAAACTGCTATTAATAAATGTAAAGAAAAATTCAAGCAAGATCCGACAAAAAGTTTTTTTATGTATGATTCTGTCTATTTTGTTGATAAAGGAAAAACTTTTTTTGCTGATATGTCTATCTCAATAGATACCTTATTTCACTTAATAGAAGATGATATTTATTATGCTTACTTAGAACATTTATTTAAAGCAGCTAAAAAACTTGTGGTTGTTTATTCATGGAATTTTGAAGACAGGGAAAAGTTTAAATTTCATATTAGACCTAGAAAATTTACACAAGATATAGAACAAGTAATCCAGGGGTGGAAACTTTGGAAAGTTGTAAAGAATATATATCCGGCAACAGATTTGGGTGAACGTGAAGGAAGTTTTTCTAATTTTTACATTTATCGTAAAAGTTGATGAACAGGCTCTAGATAACTATTAGCATGACAATTAAGGGTAATAAATTGTGCATTTACATAGTTATATTAAGATTATTTATAGGTAAATTTTCTATTTTTACTTTCGATAGTCAACTACATTTTCTCCAAACCATTATTCCGTGGCTGCTATTTTTAGCAAGAGCCCGTGAAGGAATATTTGCCTCTTGAAATACAGAGGAGTCTATCAAATCCCTCAGAGAAATTCGCTCAAGTCCCTTGAATGCTGGCTCGAACATTAAGGAAAAATCCTCTGTTCCAAAAGATCTAACATGATCTTCGTGTCCAAACTGTTCCAAGCGATCGGCAACAGACAACTGCTCCGAAAGATTTTCTCGATATTGCTGAGAAAAAAACGGTACGCTAAAAATATGGTAGCCACCTGCAGCTAACAGTTCGTTGAGTTCCTGCAAAACAAATGCTGCGTTGCATCTAACGTGTTCTAAAACATGAACATGGCATAAAGCACCAACAGATCCCTTCTTTACCTTTTGAGTGTCATTGCAAAGATCGAACCTTTCTGCATTGATTCCTCCTTTTATGTATATATCGGGGTCAAAATCAAAAGGTCGATAGCGATCGCCAAGACTTTCAGCCAGCCTTTGCGCAATCCCAATCTCAGGTGCGAAGTGAAAGAATGGCAAGGAAATCTGGCTAATCTTGAGAGTTTCAAGAACTAACCACAGGAGACGAGAGCGTTCAAAGCTACCACAACCACAGCAGCGTGCATTGGCGCGTCCTCTGTAGCTCTTGAAGTTATTACTTTTACAAATTGGACAGTGCATTTTAATTTACTCCTAAGGACTCTGACTAACTGAGGGATAAATTCAACAATATCTTTCTTGGCGACATCGGAGACTGTTTGGAAAGAAGCATAAGGGATTGACATGAACTTGTCCTGTCTATTTTAACTTTGAAATATCTAATGAGATAACCAATCAGGAACAAACTTGTATGTTTTTAAAAGATTCATATCTGTCTTGTCAATTGAGTAATTCAAGTTATTTAGTAGTTCGATCATAGTATTTAATTGAGTGGTAGTTAAACACTCAACGTAAATGTCTGGTGCATCTCTTATTATAGTATTCCGCAACCCTGTTATAACTTGCTCCTTCATACCCTCTACATCAATTTTTATTACAGAAACAGTTTCACCTAGTATGAAATCAAGGGGCATACAGATTGAAGACACTTTTCTTTGAAACTGAGCGGCATTGGTTGTCATTTCAAAGGACGAAATCAGATTGGCTGCCCCAAATGGATAAATTTTCACCTTTTCTTCTAGCTTGTTGTCCACAACGTTCTTTCTAATTAGCTGAATATGTTCTAGCAAGGGTTCAAATACCATAACCTTTGTGGATGGACAAAACAAAGAAAAGTAAACAGAATGATGTCCTACATTCCCACCAATATCCAGGAAAACTCCAGCCCTTGAAGTGCGGGTTATTAGCCCTAACATCTTGTGTTCGTACCATCTTCCTGCTCTAATACACTCATCTATTCTTGTCTTATTTTCGCAGGTAATTGACACATATCTTCCACTGTACAAAAAACTGTGTGTTGTAAGATTATTATTTATTGTAGATTGTAATCGTTTCACTACTCTAATTCCTTTTACAGATGAAGCAAAATTGACCGCAGATAGACAGCTTACGCATTATTGCTTGGCGTGTGCCACGGCTAGTTTGCCTTACCCATTGATCTATCTGAAGATTGAGGGGCGACTCGTTAGTAAAATACTGGCTATAAGTTTCAGGACGCCCCTCGTATGTTCTTTTAACCAAGGTCAGACCATCAATACCAGGCCGAATTTCTTCTAGTATTAACCCTGCATTCCGAACAATCTCTTTAAAGCCGTAAGGAGTAAAATTCCAGAACTGAAAAGAGTGATAAGGTTCTAGATGTGAAGTAGAACCAACCAAATAGCCATCGCGCTTCAGAACGCGAGCTACGTCCTTTAAATGTGCCTCTGGATATCGAACGTGTTCTAGCACCTGTCTGCTAAATACCAGATCGACGCCATCGGATGGCATGGGTATATTTATTCCATCAAATTCCATAAACGTTGCATCGGTGCGTCTGCGTTGCCTAACTTCTGGTGAGTCTGCTATGTCCACTCCAATCCAAGTTGACTCAGGAAGCAATTCCCTAAAGAAATCCACAGATTTTCCTGTCCCGCACCCAAGATCGACAATTACCGACTTTGCGGGTAATCGATCCATAACCCTTCGCACCATCCATTCTGGGGTTACCTGATGAGGGTGATCGCTCGGTACATAATCCTGCATTTCATTCCACATTACGATACTCCTCCTAATATGTTAGCTATCTCCTTACAAAGATGGGTAGTATTCATCTGCGAAGGAATACAAAGCTCCCTAAAGCTAGTACCCCGTGTTGCCTTTAGATAGTTTTCAATATTTGCCAGAGCATCATCATTACCACCAAACTCGTTAAATGTTCGATAAAGCGATACCTCTGGCTCCTGCCCAGTAACCGAAGGAAACTCTTGATTTAAAGTATCGTTAATAACGAATGACGGAACCCCAGCAAGAAGTGTATGAGCTTTTAACCAGAGGTCATCAGCTTTCGGTGCAGACTTTTGTGCTTCATTAATATCCCTTACTTTTGGATGTAAATAAAGCGGTGAATACAATACACCATCCTTACCTGTGGGAACATTAAAACTTGACGGATTATCGGTAATTTTTCTCGACCACTTTTTGTAGGAAATTAGCTTTTCCTTTTCAAAACCCATGACTCGTCCGCGAAATCCTATGACGCAGCGATGCTTTAAGTAGTTTTCGTAAAGTTGCCATAACCACCAGGGAGGATAAGCTGTATCATCATCCGCAGTAACTATCAGGGTATTACAGAATTCTGTCGGGCTTTGCTTATAGACTTCATCAAGAACAGGAATAATCTTGCGATAGGAGCCAATATTTTCCACAAACTTTACAAAAAATTGCTCAGGATTTTCTTCCTGTAAGCGACTTAGGTCATTGGTAATCATGGGGCAACCCTCATCAAGTAGGTAAGGTTGTTCGGATAGATGCAGGCGCACCTCATAGGCATCGGGAGGAAAATCCTGGGAAAGCAACGACTCTATCACAAGGTGGATGTGGCTCAACCGAGAACTAATTGTTGTAAGACTTATGATGATTTTGTGCATGGCATAATTCGGTAAGTATCCTTAATTACTTTAGAGAAGCATAAAGTGGATCACCTGAGTAAAGTTGGAATCCATTGTTTGATGTCGAGGGATTCATTTTTTTCTATAGGTATGTGGCTCATAACAGTACGCCAGACATTAAGGGCACTTCGGAAGCAGTACTCCTTAGATGAGGAAATAGTGTCCATACCACCGCGCATCAGCACTAGAGGTTGTGGGACAACCTCTGTGGCTTTGGATGAATAGTGTCGCTGCATCCTTAAACGAAATTCCACATCGCCACGGGTTCTAATAGGAAGAAAACATCCAATATCCTCAAAGACCTTTTGGCGACAAATTAACGAAACCGGAGCGTCTCCTAAAACTTCGCCAATGGAATCACCATCAATCATCAGCCGTGAATTTTCACTTATTCTAATATGACTGGCATAGGTAGCCATCAGGCTGGCATCACCCAGCATCGGCTCCAACTGACACTCTAATCTTTGGGGATGAGAAATATCGTCATCATCCTGAATAGCAATGAATTCTCCTTTTGCGATTGCAATGGCTATGTTACGTGAAGCATACTGGCCAACATTTTTTTCGTTCCGCTTGTAGACAATAGAATGGGTGTTATCCAAGCACATTTTCTCAAGCAGAGATTTGATCGCCTGGCTTGATTCATCCGATGAACAGTCATCAACAACGATAATTTCTAGTCCTTGGTATGTTTGAAAAATCATTGATTCTAAAGAAAGCTTAAGTAAACTTATATCTGGGTTGTAAGTTGTGACTATAACAGAAATTAAAGGTTTACCATCTTCTGCAAAACTTTGACCATAAAGTTGGAAATGCCTATTCCATTTTGCCAAGCTTGCTTCCATATAGTCAGTAATCGTCGAATATTCAGAAGGACAGAGAATTTTGTACTTAAAACCTTCCCTAATAAGGATTTCATTAATACGGTTTACTAAAGGTGCATCTTTTCCGACAACCGCCAAAAGAATATCTTTGTCCTCGTTGGTCATGCCCGTTTGCCTATAACGATTGGTAATCCAATCTAGTAGCTTTGAATTAAAGCAATTAGCATACAGTAATAGCATAAACTTAGCCAAGCAAGTTTCGCGATCAAGAGTTCCTTTATCAACTACTTCAAACGTTGAGACAATTTCTTCATATACACTTGCTGGAATATCTGAACTAGATGGAACAGTTCGACGCAGGTCTCGCACAATAGAAACCAAGCTTTTTTTAGGTAGTTCAAATGTCTTCTTGAGGACTAACCAAGTCTTCAGAGGATCGAATTGTGCATTTGTAAACTTACAGTGCATGATGTTATGAATTGCCAGAAATCCAATGCTGTCGTATGTACCAGTTATTTCAGCCAAATCAATAAGTGCAGGAAGAGCCTGAGCTAACTCAACTGCTTTTAAAAAACTATGTCGCAAACCTCGCGACAGGATTAGTGCTGGACTCCGCCTAGAAAGCATTACATCAAATGCTTGCTTGAGAACTTGAGCAAGTACATCTGAAGAGTGTTTTCCAGATAACTCGAACGCCAAATAAACATAAGAGTCAATCTTCCTAAGTAACATTTCATTGCGAGAATTATCAGTCGTAGCTCTCAACTCAGCAACAGTCAGGTTTAAATAACGCTTGAGCTTTGCTTGAAGGGAATTCTGGTTTGGTGAAAACATCAGCACGCTCAATAATTCTCCAATTAATTGTCGTTGTATTTTTATTGAACTGGAAATGTAATCAATGACTTGATCAAGTTCCCGCTCAACATTTTCTATGTATGCATTACCCCTATTTACTAACAACTCAGCAATTAGGAGTTTCAGGGATGGCGGCTTTGTTGCAGATTTACCAAAATTGTCAAACAACTGCATTTTCTTGATAAGATCGGCAAAATATTCTGGTGTCCAAAATTGTCCCGGTCTAATAAATATTGATACCAATACTGACTCTGAGTCAATTTGCAAGGTTTTCCAACAACCACCGGGAATCTCATTTTTGCGATCAGCCATATTCTTTGCACAATTCGCCAGCACAAGTAGTGAATTACAATAGTTATTGTTGTTTTGCAACAGTTCTCTTTTGCTTGATGGGACTATCAGTATGTGGATAGCATTTTCTGCTGAATAATTTTGCAATAAGAACAATTTCTTACTCAGAGTCTCAACAGGGTCACCATCGCCAAAGATCAGCAGCGGTCCGAAAAAAGATTGTGTTGACTCAAAAGCCCTAGTGCTTAACCTATCAACGACTCGGACTCCTAACCTTCCTTTAGATTCTACCTTTCTCTCCTGTTGCCAAATTTGGTTCAAAGCAAAGATAGAGCCAGTAGTCTCGGACTTGAATTCCAAAGCTTTCTGGTAAGCATTAACTGCTTGGTCTCTTTCTCCTAGTTCCAGCAAAACATCCCCCAACTGCTGCCAAACCACAGCCGATCCAGGATGCAACTCCACCGCCCTCCTCAACTCAATCTCCGCCTCCCTCCATCTACCCAACCGCATCAAACCATACCCCAACTGATGCCTAACAACAGCAGACTTCGGATTAATCTCCACCACCAACCGATACTCAACAACCGCCTCCTCCCACCTTACCAACTGCCCCAAAGCATATCCCAAATGATGCCTCACCTCAGCCCCCGCAAAACCCAAACCAACTGCCCGCCGATACTCACCAACAGCCTCCTCCCATCTACTCAACTGCCCCAAAGCCTGACCCAAACCAAACAATACCTCACCAGACTCCCCAGAAAAAACCATCGCCTGACGATACAACTCCACCGCCTCACTCCATCTACCCAACTTACCCAAAGCCTTTGCCCAACCAATACAACAATCAACCCTACCCGGATTAACTTCCCAACTCCGGCGATAAAACTCCACTGCCTCCGACCATTGCTCTTGCCCAGACTTAGCCTCTGCCAAATAAAAATAAGCCTCTGTTAAGTAGGGAGCAGGGAGTAGGGAGTAGGGAGTAGGGTGAGGAGATTGGGAGTCTGGAGAAAACTGAATCACCCGCTCAATACATTCCACCGCCTCCGACCATTGCCCCAACTTGACCAACCCACTTCCCAAACCCAGATAAAATTCAGGCACATCTTTTTTTATATCGAGCGCTCGATTTAAATAACCCACCCCTTCCTGAAACTGTCCTTGCTGACTCAACATTACCCCCAACTTGTAGAGAGACCAGGGGGATTGAGGATTTATAGCCACAGCCTGACGAAAAGCAGCGATCGCCTCCTCTATCCGTCCCACCTTCTCCAAAGCCTCCCCTAAATTTTGGTAAGACCAAGCAAACCGGGGATTTTCCTTAATGGCCTTTTCATAAGAAGCGATCGCCTCCTCTAATTTTCCTTCCCGAAAAAGTTTATTTCCTGTAGCAAAAGCAGTCATTTTTTTCAGTTATCAGTTATCAGTTATCAGCTTTTTCAGTTAACAGTTATTGGTTAACTTATACCCCCCTGAGAAAGGCTTGCTCAAGAATTCTCAGGACTTACGCAGGGACTCTACATATAGGGAGGGCGAATACCATTCGCCCCTACAGATGGTGGTTTAACAGTCAATATGCGTAAGTCCTGTTCTATTAGCAAAGGATTAAAATCCTTGGTAGGTTTGAAAGTCTTTTTCAGTTTACAGCAAAACATTACAGCAGATTACATTTGTGACTGGCAAGATGCCTGTGTTAAAAATGTTATAGCGCTACGCGAAGCGTGAATAGGGAATAGGGAATAGGGAATAGTAAACTGTCAAAAGGTTTTCCTAGGTCATGCTGCGCAAACAGGATTTAGAAATGTCCTAACCTTAATGCGTAGAGCTATACCTTTATTGTTGATTAGCTAACCAGTTTTCCAAATCTACTATTGTTGCTAAATCAAAAATTTCATCACCTAAAATATCTAATTTTTCCAAAGATAATTGTTCTATCTGAGTCTGAACCTCTGGAGGTATTTCTCCAAACTTGCGACTAATTTGACGTTTAACTAATATCCCTATTCCTTCTTCGCGTCCAATTTCTTTGCCTTCTTCGCGTCCAATTTCTTTGCCTTCTTCGCGTCCAATTTCTTTGCCTTCTTCCAATCCAATTTCTCTGCCTTCCATCCTCGCTAGACTAATTTGTCCTTTCTTATCTCTAATCGACTTTTCCTGTTGCTCTAATTCTTCTAATTCTTCATTACTTAAGTTCGCTTTATTCGCTATATTTAACGCTGCTTCTATTTCTGATACTTGTTCTAATGATTCTGGTATTACTTCTAAATTTGGAGCCGATTTCAGAAAATATATCCATTTATCACTTAGGGTTTCTAAGGCTGATAATTCTTTGTTAAATTTGGGTAATTCTACAAACATTAATGTTAATTCATCTTGGTAATTAAACATTTCTGTCTCTTCTTTAAATCCAAACTTAGTAATGATTTTATCAGTTTGCTCAAACAAAACAAAATCGGTAATTGTTAAAGCAATAAAAGGTTGCAACATCATATAACCTTCACCTACATCTAATTGATTTCCATAGGCTTTTGCTAAGTTATAAATTACTCGTTTTTCAAAATCTTCTACATTCAATATTTGCATTTCAATAATGACGGTAGAACCATTGTCTAAAAGTGCTTTTACATCAAAATAAGTCTCCTTCATAGTGTTAGTAACTCCAGGATTATAGGGGTTAATTATTTTTAGAGATTGAATGATATTTTGATTGTCATAGACTATGGCATTGAGAAAGCTGATGAGGATATTTTGACTATGAATAGAACCAAAAATTTTTTTAAAGGCAAAGTCGGTTTTAGGACTGATAAATTTCATAAATATAGGGAGTAGGGAGTAGATAAATTAGTATTATACTTTTCCTAAACTGGTATGATTTTTTTTCATTACAGCGCTTTTCAGATTGATGACCTCACATCACAACCAAAACCCTGTAGGGGCGAATGGCCATTCCCCCCTACTGTGGTCTACTGAAATGAAAACCGCTGTAATACATCAATGAAAAACTTAACGGAATTGAATATAGGGAAATTTTTGTTAAAGGAGTCAGAAAAATCTGACTACAAAAGCTAGCACCGCTACGCGGAAGTCAGAAGTCAGAAGTCAAAAGTATTGATTAGTAAGACTTTTACAGCATATTTCGGGCAAATGAGGTACACGGTAAATGCTGAAAATATTGTAGTGCGGGCATCTTGCCCGCGATGGGTGTACCTCATAACATCGGAAACCGCTGTAGGATTTTGTAACTGGTCACTTATTTCTGCCATCCTGCACTAGCTGACTGCTAATAGCTGAATGCTTAAAGGAGTTTGGTCTCCAAACCCAAGGAAAGATGGGATTTCAAGAAACAAACCGCTCTAAGAAAATTCTTTCAACCTCGCCACTAAATGGTCAAAATAAGGAGCTAATTGTGTTTGTTGTTCAGAGGAAAATCTTTTTAAGCTAGCTGTTTTAATAGCTTCTAAACCACACACCATTGCTGATAGTGGCACGCGTAATTCTTGATATAGTAAATTCATATAATAAAGCCCTTCTTGACTGGTAAATTCTATATTATTACCAGCAATCCCATAACTAATACAACGTAAAAAATGCCAGAAATCTCGCCAACAAGCTTCGGCTCGTATTGGTGGATATAAATCTCCTCCTTCTGCTGTAATATTAGGATATGTTGTTAATACTTTTTCTCTAGCTTCATCAACAATTTCTGCTGCATATTCTCCGAGCAAACTAGCAGCTTCAATATAAAAAATTGGTACTGCTGAACTACTTTTGATGAGGTTTAAATCGCTGTCTGTGAGATAACGACCTTCATCATCAGCCGTTTGAAATAGTTGAATTATTTCTGTTGGTAGAAGTCCTACCCAACTTTTAAAGCTAACTATTCTCGCTTTAGGAATTAATTGTTTGGCTGTTTCTGTTAATTGTGTAGTCATAATTAAAAGTTTATAGTGGTAGTAGTGCGTCTAGACTAAAATTGTGGGTTAAAAACCTAACCCCCTAACCCCCTTCCCTACCAGGGAAGGGGGGAAATATTCTCCCCTCTCCTTGCAGGAGAGGGGTTGGGGGAGAGGTCTCCATGGACTCAAACTTACCCACATTTTCAAGGTAGACGCGCTAGTAGGTTGGGTTGAGTCAACGAAACCCAACAGAAATTTATAGATATTATTGAGTGTTGCTCAATCAAGGGATGAATCTTTGTCGAACAGGTAAATCCCATTTTTTACTTCCTCTTTCTCCCAGGGGACAATTCTAATTTGCATCCTATGGAACGGTTATTGTTGGGTTGCGCTGTCGCTTCACCCAACCTACTGGAGTGAAACAGTAGTAGGTTGGGTTGAGTCAACGAAACCCAACAGAAATTTATAGATATTATTGAGTGTTGCTCAATCAAGGGATGAATCTTTGTCGAACAGGTAAATCCCATTTTTTACTTCCTCTTTCTTCCAGGGGACAATTCTAA
>NZ_JAAHGT010000177.1 GCF_010672385.1 Okeania sp. SIO2F4 | reverse complement strand
AATATTATGTTGGGTTTCGTTCCTCTACATAATTTGAATATTTTTGAGTTTAGATGCACCAAAAATTCCAGAAAAAAAATAATGATATTATGTTGGGTTTTTCTGCTGGAAATGCTCCGCAAACGTTCCTCAACCCAACCTACATAAAATACTCAATAAATTATTTCAGTTTTTCTGTACTTTTTGACTTTGTGATGAAGTTCCTCTAATTGATTTTTCAAACCTCTGATTTCTATCTTTAGACTTTTTTCTATATCCTGGGTAGCTTTATCCATTTTCAGTAAAATATCACTCAAGAAATGCCAGCCAGAATTGTCAATAATATTTTGAATAGTTATTGTTTTATTTTCCTGAAGGTATTCTTGGTTTTTCAAAGTATTGATAACTTGAATAATATCATTTTCAACACCCTGTAATCTATGGGTATTATCTCCCTCGTTCCGGCGACTTGCTCGTAATTCTTGCAAATATTTTAAAAGCTGTTCCCCAGTTTCGTAAATTTCCCTATAGGTTGGTTGAAAGTCTAGATAATACAGATCTTTTTTGTTGTAATTTCTAGAATGTTTATTCTGACTTTCACTGTAGGAATATTCTTGAGATAAACCAGATTTATTTGACTGATCAAATCCTTGGTCATACTTCTTAAAACCTTCTAAATATTCTCTTTCTTGAGCGCGGATTAAATTTCGGTTCCAATAGTCAACATAAACAACTATTAATTCCTCATTTAGTTGATATAAAACCTTATTAGTAAAATCAACTGCTTCTCGAAAATTCTTTAAAGTCAGTGTTGATGGCTCAGAGTCGATTTCCTGCATTAATAAAAGTAAATTTTGCTGTAATCTTAACGCAAAACGTAGACAATCTTTTTCCACTTCATCTAAGGCTTTTTGCCGGATTAATTTCTTGATTTTCTTGTTGCTTTTATCTGCTAATTCATAATATCTTTTCTCCAATGCTGTGTACTTTTCTGATAATTCATTAGCAATTTTGCGGTGATATTTTGCTTTTTCTCTATCTTTTTCTCCTGCTGCATGAGTAGTAAAAGCTCCGACAGCAGCTCCTACTGCGACACCTATCCCACCAATAATAAAAGGTAAAACCATAATTAACTCCTGAAAAAATTATATTTGTTTGTAGTTGTGCTTTAGCGCCAAATTTGGAAAATGTTGGGTTTCGTTCCTCAACCCAACCTACATAATTTAAGGATAATTGTAGGTTGGGTAGAACGAAGTGAAACCCAACAAAAACATTGGGAAACAATAATATTATGTTGGGTTTCGTTCCTCAACCCAACCTACTTCCTAACTATTTGTAGGTAAAAAACCTTGCTGAGAATTACCAGGTAAATTTTGATAATTATTAGGCATTGCTCCTAATGACTTAGCTATAGCTACTGACTCTAAATACCGCTTCAGCGCTCCCTCTATTCCAGGTTCACAAGGTCTATTTTTTATCTGTTCATTTACTGCATCTGCTTCTGCCAAAAAATCTAAATTTTTCTGATGCTGATAACTTAATTCATCCTCAATTTCTTGCAGACGTTTTAAGTCTTCCTTAGTCAAAGAATCGTAATAATTCTTAACTGCTTGCTTGTGACTTTCTAAGATGTGGAAAAACTCATAAACCATACCCGCGCCACCCACTGCTAACAATGCTGGCGAAACTGCACTCAACGCCATTCCAATAGGTGGGCAAAGAGAAGCAACTGTAGTAATAGTAAAAGCAGATGCAGCACCCACAGCACCTCCTTTTCCTGTATCTTTCAGGGTTTCCAAAATTGCTTCACCCTCAGAAATTTCTCCACGCACTACCCGCAAACCATTGGTTAAGATAGAAAAAGGCATAGTAGTTACCGCACCTATCGCTGCTCCCATAGGAGTTGCTTTCACTCCCGCTTTCACCGCTCCCGTCAAATTATCAACGTGCCATTTTGCCCCCAGTTTTGCCTGTTCCTGCAAAGTCATGTCTTTGTTCCCGCGTGCCCTATTATCTTTAGCATTTTCCCACTTCATATTCCTGGGGTCATTTGAACCACCTTTACTATAGGGTTTAACGTGACTCGCATCTTTATCAGACAAATAGTCTCGCATATTTCTAGTAGCATTTTCAGCATTAGTTCCCGCTCGTTGAGATGGTGGCACTTTATTCAACATTTCTTGAGCTTGAGCGTAAGTTCTCGATGGTTCTCCTGAACGTACTCCCCCTCGATAGCATTTTCGCGCCGTAGTGGCAGATAAGTCTTGAAATTTAGCGTGGTAGACTTTACTTGTAGCTGCTGCGTTAACGGCAGAGTTACGTTGCGAGTCATTGGACATGATTTTTTACTCCAAACAGTATTATCTTTTAATTAGAAAATTTGAGTCGTTTTCTATTAATAGGTTAAGCTTTTTGTTGGTTGTTTGGAAACTGTGGAAAATACTGATTTTTCAAGAGAAAAATCAAGATTTATTCAGGGAAGATAAATTTATAATTTTCAAAATTAACTTTTCATTATCCCCCTCGTAATAACACATATAGCAATCCTAAATAGGTTGTAATATTTGAGCGTAGGGGTTTGGTCTCCAAACCCAAGCTAAAATGAGATTGGGAAACCAAACCCCTACAGTCTTTTTTTTCACAAATATTATGGGATTAGTATAGAATCATAGTTATTAGACATAGGCGTGAAAAAGATATAGACTTTTTGTGCATAGTAGGGAACAGGGAACAGGGAACAAATTTACACACAAAATGTACAAAAAATGATTTCGGAAAGTAACTTTTACCGAATAATGAAGCTTTAAAGCCTCTCCTTTAAAGGAGAAACAAGAAAAAATTTTCCTTTTATTCAATCCAATCCGTTTTAGGGAGAGGTAATTATCAATTATTGAAAACTCTAGCTGATGTTAAATAAAGAGCAAGTTTATTTTCTGGAGATGTCTATTATTTATTCAAGCAAAAAGGCGGGCAAATATTCACCCACCCTTCTTGCTTCTTGCTTCTTACTTCGTCATTCTTTAATGAATCAAACTTGGAGAAGTCAACACAAATACATCTCGATATCCCATCTCTTCTGTCACAGGTTTAATCGGAGTTGTAAAGTGGAAAAATTCATGGTCATTTACCAATAATAAATCTCCAGGATTGAGAATTTTACTAAATACTGGCTTTTCTTTTCTAGCCGTATAAAGATGAGTTGCACCGCCTTGAATATTATGTCTATTTACTGCAAATATGCCAATAAAATCTGTGCCGTCTCTGTGAATACCTTCCGGTGCTGGATTACCTGAATTATTAGGGGAACAAATAGTTCTAATTTGATGTACTCCAATTTCTGCTTCTGGATGTATTTTGCAGGAATCACAGAAGGCTAAAATCATTTTTTTAAAGTTATCTAAGGCGATAAGTCTGTCGTCTATTTCAGCAAATTCTCTTTTAAGATCTCCTACTACAGGATTATAATCTTTGCTTTGGAAAAGATAACCGTGAGGCTGTTTTATTAACTCTTCCCCTGAGATAATAAAACGAGAAAGTCTTCTATAACGATATTTGGCTTTTATGTAGGGATCGACAGGAAGGTCGGCAAAAAATTGTTCAAAACCTTCCATGCTAATTGAATTTACCTTTTTGTAGGTAAACATAAAAGCGTAATCTAAATTAATTGATTCTAAAATTTTTTGCATAGGTATTTCTCCATTTTTATAGAGTAAAAGTTGAGTTTTATATTGTCTATATTTTTAGTATAGCTCAGGTTTCTGAGAACTGTTGCTAAACAGTATACAAACTGTTAATTTTTGTAAAAGACTGTATCAAATTACTCAAAAAAAGGTTGAGAGTAACTTGATATCAAAGGAGAATAAAATTCTACAATAAACCTCTTGCAAAATTTTTAATTAAACCAATTCAAGATATAGAATCAACAATTTTATCCCCCCTATTCCCTATTCCCTATTCCCTGACTTCTACAATAAGTCTAATCATTATTGGCAAAAACTCCAAGTTTAGTAGGGTTTGGTGACCAAACCCCTACGATATTTAATTTTATCGAAACTATCGGATTTAATATGATTCACTGATAGACAGAAAAAAATAATTTCCTACTATTCAGATTTAGGATTAATATTATGTACAGTTAAATAGTTATAATTAAAGTTCGTAGTAGGGCTTTAGCCCAAACTATAGATAGGGCTAAAGCCCTACTACAAACAAAATTTTTTTATCACTGATTATCCGGACATGGTATAACAATTTTAATTCTTCTTTTGAATCATCCGTATATCCGTTGATAAAATCCTTGTCGTGCCCCTTCTTTATCTAGTCAAAATTAACCTCTTACTGCTTTAACCAAAGCTTGACAACCTTGTAAGAAAATACTCACATCTATACCTAATCCAATATATTGCACTCCACAATCAATCCATTTTTTTGCAGTCTCAGAATTATTAGTAAAAGTACCGACCGCTTTTCCAGAACTCCGAATAATTTCTACTGATTTTTGCATTAATTCAACTACTCGAATATCATCAACTTGACCGGGAATACCTAAAGATTGAGATAAATCATAAGGACCGAGAAAAATCACATCAATATGAGGAACTGTAACAATTTCTCTCAGATTTTCGACGCCTTTTGTACCTTCCACATGAACCACAACTAAAGATTCTGCATTCAATTTATCGGTTATATTACTACCTGCTGAAGTGTAAACTCCCGCGCGAGTTCCAAATGATAAACCACGGCAACCAATAGGATTATATTTAGCACTTTGCACTACTATTTCTGCATCAGTTATTGTTTCTATTTGTGGAACTTGTACCCCCGCACTGCCAATATCAAGAGCGCGTTGTATTTGTGCAGCATCATTTTTGCTGACTCTGACAACAGGTGCAATACCTCCACAGTCAGCAGCACGACAAAGGTCTTCTGCAACTAAAATATTTAGAGGTCCGTGTTCGAGGTCGATAACTGCGAAATCAAATCCTGCTATACCGCAAATTTCTATGAAAGCAGGATAAGCACAATTCATAAAAGGTCCGAGTACAACTTCGCCGTTTTTGAGTTTTTGTTTGAGTTGATTTTTTTGCATGGTTAATTGAATATATAGAAAAGAGGGAATAGGGAATAGTAGTGGAAGCATCTTGCTCCCGTTCCTGGTATTCCTTATTCCTGTATACCATTACTATGTAAGACTACCAACAATATTAGTAGAGAGTTTGGAGACTAAACCCCTACCAAGAATTTTAAATTTTTGGAATAATGCTTATATATTATCCGGATTAATTCCTCTTTCCTTGAGCATTTATACTGCTCTGTCTGCACGTTGTTTTTCCTGAATAGTTTTGTAGAATGAGCGTCTTGCCTTTTAGTTGTTTTATCCTGAACAAACACTCAGCTCTTGGTATTAGCGGTTAAAGAGATGATTTTTTGCTAGGAGTAACATTCTTAGTCGGGTATTCAGGGCGATCGCTTTGGATGACCTTTAAATTTTTACCTCTTGATTTACTAACGCCCAAACTTAAACATTAGGTACAACTGATGACTACTTCACAAAATCCAAACAATCAAAACACTCAAGCAAATCAAAAAAATTTCTTGCACAGATTTATTGAATCTTTCCGTAGAAATAGTACAGTATTTGTTGTTGCTACTATTGCTAGTCTTATGATTTCTATCATAGGATTTGTTGTTGATTTTGTAGAATTTCAAGCAATTATCCATCCTCCAATAGATATTAGCAATTATAAATCGGGGTCGGTTTTGGTCAAAATCACAGGATGGTCACAGACATCTTATGATTTCGCTGAACAAGATGGAACAGATGGACTCAGAGCTTTTTTTGTTCAGAGATTAAAAGGAAAATTTGAACAAACTTCTATGATTTATACAGACCATCAACCTACGGATCGAATGCTAAATAAAGGTGTATCTCCAGAGAAAGATATTAGTGTTCTTAAAAATGTAGACTACGAAGGCACAATTCCTGATATTACCAAACCCATATCAAAAAGAAATTCTCAAACGCTTCTTGCACGACTTATTCAGGCCAGTAGAAATGAAGAACCTGTTTGTCTTTTTGTTTATGGTATACGTGATAATGAAAAGTCTCAATTCTTGAATATTATAGACTTTAAAACAGTGAATCAAAATTTTCAAGATGAATATAATACTCTTATAAAGGAAGAAAATCTACATAGGAAACAAGATAAATTAGTTAAGTTAATTGGGGATGCTTGCTCTGGTCTTGGTAAACCCTTATTTGGGTAATTATCAAAATATCAGTCCTTGGTTGATAGATGTTTTTGACTCTCGAATATGAGCTTTCGTTAATCAGCAGAAACCTGGTTTTTTAACAACCATTAATATTTTGAGTGAATAGAGAAAATAGGTAACAGGGAAGTCTGGGGTTTTGCGGACCAAACCCCTACAAATTATCCTATTTCTCATCATCCTCTTCTACTAATTGAACTAGCTTTTCCAAAGCACCATAAACTCTTGGCAAATTATCGATAGTGAAATTTCCAGAATCTTTGATAAAATTGTCTGCCACAAGCTTGCCAAACTGCCATAAATTACCATCTGTCACAATTCCATATACTCCCCTGAAAAAATTATCATTTATTTTCTGCGACGCGAACAACTCCGCCAGACATTGCCCCCAACCATGCTCAAAATCATTTTTCTTGGCTTCAACAACAATCACAATAGGCTTTTCTAATACAGTTTTACCAAGTTCAGAACGCCGTGAAAAAATATAGTCAGGTGTTCCAGATAGAATTTCATCGTAAGAAATACTTTTGCGAATCCAAAATGAATACTTCTGATAATATTTCTTGTAAACCTCACGCAATAGTGGCGAGATGATAATTTCACTGCGAGATGTTTCTGAGGCAAACAAGTCTATATTTTCTTTGTTAAATTCAAAGTCTTGGATAAAACTGTCTGAAGGCAATAATTCCTGACTAACTATCAAATTCTCTTCTGAATATTTAATTCTATACTTTTTTTGTACATCCGAAATTGTTTTAAAATCACTGAAAGCCATATTTAATACCAGTTTTATCAATGTTTGCTATAAATAGATAGGGGGTCTTTAGGAGTCAGGAATCAGGAGTCAAAATTCTCAATTCTAAATCCCTACTTTTTGAGGCGAAGCGTTTTTGGAGGGTTACTTAAAATCCCCCAAAAACAATTTCTCAATTCTCAATGGTAGAGACGTTGCATACAACGTCTTTACTTTTTTAGGCGAAATGTTCTTGGAGAGTTGCTCAACATCCCCCAAACACAACTTCTGACTTCTGAGTTCTAACTTCTGACTTCTAAATTACTGCACCGTTACCACTTGTTCTGAACTTTCATTTGCCAAGCGATCGACTGCCCGCAAAGCATAAGTTCCTGGCGTAACTCTCACCGCATTAGTACCAGAATTTAACACTTCCACGAGCGCCCATTGATTACTATTTTGCTGATACAATGCCCAAGAACGAACATCTCCAGTATTATCAACATTCCAACTAATAACATCAGAATTAACCTGTACTCCTGTAGGTGGTGCTGGAGGTTGGTTATCTAACCACGGCATTGCTGGAGGTAATGCTGGAGTCGGATAAACTGAATTTTTGAACACATTATTTACACCCGCCACATTATCTCGAAACATCTTCATACTAAAAAAGATATTTCCTAAAGAAAGTTGACTTGCTCTCTGACGAGAAAGAGCAACTTGTCTCTCAAACTCAGATACCGACCAACCCGAAACTTGCAACTGACTTAAATAGTTTCCAGCATAAATATGACGACGTTGGGGGTTTTGTTGCAACCACCAATTTAACAACGCTGGATAACTCTGTTGAGGTGGGTCGATGCGCCAATAAAGTTGAGGTGCCAAATAATCTATCCAACCTTTTGCTAACCATAACTTTACATCAGCATATAAACTTTCATATTGATCTAAACCTACAATACCAGGGGGGTTACCTGGACGATAAATGCCAAACGGACTAATACCAAATTTGACATAAGGTTTCTCAGCGTGAATACCTTCGTAAAGACGTTGCACCATATTATTCACATTCTGTCGTCGCCAGTTAGATAAAGAAAGAGTACCACCAGATGCTTGATAACTATCATAGGTTTGATAGTCGGGAAATTCTTGCCCTGCTTGAGGATAGGGATAGAAATAGTCATCGAAGTGAATGGCATCAACGTCATAACGACGCACGACATCCATGATTGTATTGAAAGTTTGGTCTTGAATAACTTTCGCTCCTGGGTCCATCCAAATATTTTTGCCGTATCTATAAGCATATTGGGGATATTTGGTTGCCATGTGATTGGCAGCAAAGGAACCATCTCTGGGACTAAGTTGGGCGCGGTAAGGGTTAAACCAAGCATGAAGTTCGATGTTGCGTTTGTGACTTTCGGCGATCGCGAATTCTAAGGGGTCATAATATGGTTGGGGAGGAGTTCCTTGTTTTCCAGTTAACCAACCGCTCCAGGGTTCGATGGCGGAATTATAGAGAGCGTCTCCATTTGGTCGAACTTGCAATACTAAAGCATTGAGGTTTAGTTCCTGCATCCGGTTGAGGATGTTGAGTAATTCTGCTTTTTGTTGGGCGACGGGTAAACCGCGTTGAGAAGGCCAGTCAATATTGGCGACGGATGCTACCCAGACTCCACGAAATTCTCTGGGGGAAAAGAAGGATGGTTGTTGAGCGGTGGCGGTGGGTAAGTAGCTATAGATTTGAGTCAGGGTTAGTCCTAATATTATGAGGGAACTCCAGAGGAGATTTTTACGTCGAAAGTGGATGTTTTTGGGGATTTTAGCTAATACTTTGCTGATTAAGTTCATTGTTAGATATTTTGGTTATTTAATCTCATTCTACCTGATAGTCAACTTCATACGGTTCAAGAATTTTTTTGTAGGTTGAGTCAGTAGTAATATTATGTTCGGTTAAATACTTATAATATTTGTGAAGGTTGGTAATAGGTATGAGTGGAAATTGATATAGGGTGTCACAGTTTGGAGACCAAACCTCTACTTTCCTACTAGCTCTGATAATAACTAATTATTTGAACATGAGATAATTTACCCGACCAGAACTTTAACTACTATTGCGTATATCGCAATAAAAGATTTTACTGGTGGTTACTCGGTAAGAATCTCTCCTAGAAAAAGTCAACTAATTTCTCAATTCTCTTGTTTGCCGAACAGAACTTTAACTACTATTGCGTATCGATAAAAAGTCAAATAATTTCTCAATTCTCTTAGTTGCCGACTAGAACTTTAACTACTATTGCGTATATCGCAATAAAAGATTTTGCTGGTGGTTGAGCAGTAAGAATCTGTCCGAGAAAAAGTCAACTAATTTCTCAATTTTCTTGTTTGCCAAACAGAAATTTAACTACTATTGCGTATATCGCAATAAAAGATTTTGCTGGTGGTTGAGCAGTAAGAATCTGTCCGAGAAAAAGTCAAATAATTTCTCAATTCTCTTAGTTGCCGAACAGAACTTTAATGACTATTGCGTATATCGCAATAAAAGATTTTCCTGGTGGTTGAGCAATAAGAATCTCTCCGAGAAAAAGTCAAATAATTTCTCAATTCTCTTAGTTGCCGAACAGAACTTTAATGACTATTGCGTATATCGCAATAAAAGATTTTCCTGGTGGTTGAGCAATAAGAATCTCTCCGAGAAAAAGTCAAATAATTTCTCAATTCTCTTAGTTGCCAAACAGAAATTTAACTACTATTGCGTATATCGCAATAAAAGATTTTCCTGGTGGTTGAGCAATAAGAATCTCTCCGAGAAAAAGTCAAATAATTTCTCAATTCTCTTAGTTGCCAAACAGAAATTTAACTACTATTGCGTATATCGCAATAAAAGATTTTGCTGGTGGTTACTCGGTAAGAATCTGCTCTAGAAAAAGTCAAATAATTTCTCAATTCTCTTAGTTGCCGAACAGAAATTTAACTACTATTGCGTATATCGCAATAAAAGATTTTGCTGGTGGTTACTCGGTAAGAATCTGCTCTAGAAAAAGTCAAATAATTTCTCAATTCTCTTAGTTGCCGAACAGAAATTTAACTACTATTGCGTATATCGCAATAAAAGATTTTGCTGGTGGTTACTCGGTAAGAATCTCTCCTGGAAAAAGTCAAATAATTTCTCAATTATCTTGTTTGCCGACCAGAAATTTAACTACTATTGCGTGTATCGCAATAAAAGATTTTGCTGATGGTTGAGCAGTAAGAATCTGTCCGATAAAAAGTTAACTAATTTCTCAATTTTCTTGTTTGCCAAACAGAAATTTAACTACTATTGCGTATATCGCAATAAAAGATTTTGCTGGTGGTTACTCGGTAAGAATCTCTCCTGGAAAAAGTCAAATAATTTCTCAATTATCTTGTTTGCCGACCAGAAATTTAACTACTATTGCGTGTATCGCAATAAAAGATTTTGCTGGTGGTTGAGCAGTAAGAATCTGTCCGATAAAAAGTCAACTAATTTCTCAATTCTCTTAGTTGCCGACTAGAACTTTAATGACTATTGCGTATATCGCAATAAAAGATTTTACTGGTGCTTCCTCGGTAAGAATCTCCCCGATAAAAAGTCAACTAATTTCTCAATTCTCTTCCTGTAAAAGGAGCAATTGGAGTAGTTTTCTATTCCCTTAAGTAGAGCGATCGCCTCTACAAAAGTTTTCAGGCTACATAGTAGGGAATTTCTATCAAATATCTCGACCGTATTGGGCAGCTACTGATTAAAACAGTTAACCTTCCTCCACCCAACTAACTAAATAATCTTCCATACTGTTGAATTTGGAAAAATTTTTCCCTAAACTTTCCCAATTTTCAAGAGATAAACGTTCAATTTGGTTACTTAATTCCCTCCAGTATTTCTCCAAAACGTTTTTTAAGTTGATTGGATTCTTGATCAGGTATGCAAATAGTAAAAAATTTAAGATGAGTATGAATTATACCAATTCTCAAAAATAATGCTACAAAACTGTATTTATAGGCAACATTTAAACTGAAATTTGTAGCAAAAAATAATCCAAATTGTATCACTAAATATCTGCAAATCTTACTTTTAAGATTAGGACGTTATCAAACTATAAAAATTAGCCACAGTAAGAATTTGACTTTTGACTTTGCATAAAGTATTGAGGGAAATTTTATGGTATTTTATGGTATTTTTATGAAGATTTTATGAAGTTATTCAGAGCTATTAGGTGAATTTTTAAAGATTCAGTAAAGTTATGAATAAACACTTGCTATTTATATAATACCTATGCCAGTATATTTACAGTTAAGTAGGTGAATATAAAAAATATAAAACCAAGAAACAGGTCTCAGGTAAAGTGAGAAAAATTGTTTAATTCCTGCTTCTGATTCCCTGTTTCCTATCACAATCATTTTCTATTTAATTTGAGCAAAAAATAAGGTCTCAAACCTCCCCTTTTAAGGGGATGAAAAAAGTAAACTTCAGTATTTCAAGCCTCTGGCTTCAACCGGAGGTATTGTTTCGCTACGCGATATATTTGCAGAATATTCTGTTTGCGAGCATTCCGAAGGAAAGGAAAAAGCGTAGCTCCTCCGCAGCAAACTTTTCATCTGCGTAGCAAACTGTTAACGCAGTTCCCACCCTAGGAGACTAACTGAAATTACCTACCTACTTAGGCTAATCATAGACATTTAATTCACTGAAAATCAATAAATCCAGAGGTAGCAATTCATGATAATGATCGACAATCAAATATACAAAAAAAATCTACTTTGAAGTAGGTTTTAGTAGGAACAAGAATTATTTCTGTTGTCTAATCGCAGTTAATACTTTAACTCAAGCTGCTTCAATGGGAGTGGTTAATTTCATCAAAAAAATTAATCTTAAACGAGTTAGTAACCATGATCGAAAAAATTTTTTATGCCGCAATAATTACAGTATTACTATCTATTTTATTAGAATTTTATCCTTTTTACTCACCTAAAAGTTTAAATCACAAGGAAGCAATACAGAAATATAATCATCTTCAAAGCTATGTTGATTAGTTTGCCGTTACTTTTCTTGGTTTATCTATATAAGTTATTATCAATTTAAAAGTAGTTTGGCAACTTATAAAAAACTAGATAATCCTGAAGTTTCTCCTAGTAAGTACAAACTATTATTGGGATTATATCTTTGGTGCAGATCAATTTTATTCCTCCCTTGTTTTCCCATCTTATGATTATTTTTGCTATCAAAGTCTGCTCTATAAAACTGATACAAAGCGTCACATAACGTGACAATCTGATGTTTACTTCCTGCTGTACGGACGTTGCATGCAACGTCCCTAAGGCCGTCGGCGGTTACTCATCCACAAGCATTCACGATCGAGCCGACCGCATCTCTCAAATTTATACTGGCGTTTAAATCTCTATCTTAGGAGTCAGGAGACAGGAGACAGGAGACAGGAGACAGGAGAAACGGGAATTACAGAGGATGTGGTCGGATATGAGAGTCCTTGAATTTTTCTACCCTTGTCTGCTCAAAATGCGCTCTATGTATGAGCTATGGTTCGCCAAAAACTGGCACTTTTTTCGCACACGCAAAGGCACTTGTCTTTATATGTAAACGCTTTTAGGTTTAATCAGCCAGCCCTAATTAAACCAAGCTACTTAATTATAGCGTTTCTCAAGGAGCGTGAGGTACAGTTGTTTGTCTTATTTTCTCTCTTGGTGCGCGTTCCCTCTCTTGGTCAGCATTCCCTCTCTTGGTCAGCATTCCCTTGCGTCTTACGCACCCCGCGGGGTCGCACCGCTATTGACTCAAACCCAAATTACTACTCCCTACTCCCTAAAACCAAGGAATACGCGTACCTCACGCTTTTTGGGAATTGCTATATAGATATATAGCAATCCTCTGCATGTCGGCAAAAGGTGTGAGCAGAGCCAGTGAGGCCGATTTGTCGCAGGTTGAGGGTATATCTGCTGCACTTGCCAAGCAAATTTTTCAACACTTTCATGAACAAATGGATTAACAAGGCATATGGCTGATCTCACCGGACAGAATCACAATCGCAAGTCGGGCGCGCGCTCCAACGCCACCACGTC
>NZ_JAAHGT010000176.1 GCF_010672385.1 Okeania sp. SIO2F4 | reverse complement strand
TGGAGAAAGTTTCAATAAAAAAGGGAGTAGGGAGTAGGGAGTAGGGAGTAGGGAGTAGTAGCGCGGGCATCTTGCCTGCGACAGCTATACCTCATACTCCAATTGCTGTATGTTTACTGACTAATTTTTTCATTTTTCACAGTTAAATTATTTTAGGAAAAAATCAAGACTAAGACCAAACTAGAAAAGGTTTTGAATAAACTGATTAATTCATTAAAAATATTTATTTTTTTATTCTAATATTCAGTTTGATTACTATTCTTGTCTTTGTTTCTACTTAGGGTTTGCTTTTGGAAAGTCTTTTTGTTGAGGTAGGAAGTAGGGAGTAGGGAGTAGGGAGTAGTTAAAAGTCAGGATAAATGGGAGTTATAGAGAATGGCCTTTCATAATAGTAAAAGTGATTTTTCTGCCTCCCATTACCCTAAAATCCTGACTTTTTCAGCTCGCTAAATCGAAAAGCTGGCACTTTTTCCGGGCTTAAAATTGCTCAAACCTTTGTCTATCAATGGGTTTATATTTAATCAGCAAGCCATACTTATAGACTTTTTTATAAGTTGCATATACCATTGTCTTTTTGTCTATTTATATAAAATCAGGTTATATAGTAACCGCAAAATTACTTTCTCTTAATTACCGAATAATTAAGGTTTAAAGCCTCTCCTTTGAAGGAGAAACAAGCAGTCCTTTGCGGAGCATTCCGAAGGATGGGATGCTGAGGAAACCTAGCCAGATCCAATCTCCCCTTGAGAAGAAAAAATTTTCCTTTTATTCAATCCAATCCGTTTTAGGGAGAGGTAATTATCAATTATCCATTATCAATTATCAATTATTGAAAGATGTTCTATTGAATAGGAATTTAAAAATTCATGCTATTCAAATTCTTTCTCCTGAATTCTGAATTCTGACTCCTAACTCTGAGCGTGATGGGATAACTAATTACCAGGATTATATATTTTTTTAAGAATGAAATTATCAAAAGAGATTTTTGTATATAAATTAACAAAAAATTAGCAGCACATTACTTATATATTTCTGGTAATTAGTACATATAATACCATTTTCAAAAAAGGCAGTTACATCTGATTTTTTGATTTATTCCTACAATAAACAAAATAGAAAACCCATGAATTCTAGAAATAAAACCTTTTTTTCTCTTTTTTATCATGTTTTTCTTCCCCTGTTCCCTGTTCCCTATTCCCTATTCCCTGTGTCGTGACTGTAGCAATATTTTATGAAATTGGTATAATAAAAAATTTTTTACTTTTGGAGGGTTGCTCAAAATCCCCGTTACAAAAACAACTTCTGACTTCTGACTTCTGAGTTCGTTTGTAGGAGCTAATTTTTACAAATTTATCAATGGATGCTGAATTGATCTATTTAATATTAATAAAAAAATCAAAAAATATATTGGGAGAGAGTAGTGGGTTACGATTTTGATGCAATTATTATTGGCAGTGGTGCAGGAGGAGGAACGATCGCCCATACTCTAGCAAAAGCTGGTAAACGGGTTCTTCTAGTAGAACGTGGCCCAAGATTTAGTGATGTTGAAGCTTTCCAAGATGAGCAACGAATGTTAATTAATAAAGAAGCTTTCGACGATCGCCAAATTGAAGTTAATGGACGTAGCGCCCAACTTCACATCGCTGGAGTATTAGGGGGTGGGACTGCTTTATATGGAGGGGTATTAATGCGCCCAAGTCCCTACGACTTCCATCCAGGGAAATTTTATGACGAATGGCTACCTCGTCATCTGTGGGATTGGCCAATTACTTACGAAGAGATGACTCCCTACTTTGACGAGGCAGAAAAGTTATTTCATGTTGCTGGGGATAAGCCATACAAAATGCCGAATATTGGCACACCAAGTAATGGTTATCCAGGGACAGTTCCACCACTCGAACCAATTAACCAACAATTAGAAAAAGGTATAAAGGATGCTGGGTTAATGCCATTTCATCTCCCTTTTGGCATAGACTTTGATAGTTGTCTACGTTGTTCTAAATGTCCTGGTTTCTACTGTCCTAATGAAGCTCGTGCCTCTACAGTCGTACGTGCTATTGATAAAGCAGCCTTTAATTATAACCTTAAAGTTCAAACTTTTACAGAAGCAGACCGTTTAGTTACTAATAGCAGTAAAAAAGTTACGGGTATACGTCTGCGTTGTCGTCAAACTAGCAAAGTTGAGGAACTAACAGCTAAAGTTTATATTCTTTCTGCGGGAGCTTTGGGTAGTCCAGTTATTTTGATGAAGTCTGGTTTGACAGGACGTAGCGGACAATTGGGGCGGAATTATATGTATCATTGTGGTGCTTTAATGGCAGGATTATTCAAACAAGAGACGGGAGGAGCCGATAAATTTATTAAACAGTTAGGGTTTACAGACCTCTATCTGGGAACTAAGGAATTTCCTCATAAATTGGGGTTAGCTCAAACAGTACCTATTCCCGGACTTCTTTCTCTACAACAAAATTTCCCTGTACCAATACCAAAACCCATTGCCGAATTTCTACTAAAGCGAATGTTGGCAATAACTGGCATTGTCGAAGATTTACCCCAAGAGGAAAATCGGATAGAACTAGGTAAGGATGGGAAAATTCGTCTATTCCACAAGTTTCATCCTTATGATGTTTATCGTTCTCGGTACTATAAGAAGAAGTTAAAACAGGTATTCCGGTTGGCAGGAGCAGTATTATCTTTTGGAGCGACGGGCGATAAAGATGATATTCATACATCCCATCAGGTAGGTACGACTCGTTTTGGTACAGATCCAAATACATCTGTGCTTGATAAAGATTGTCGTTTACATGACCATGAAAATGTTTTTGTGGTGGATGGTGGGTTTATGCCAAATGCTTTAGGTGTTAGTCCTGCTTTAACTATTGCAGCGAATGCTCTGAGAGTTGGGAGGAAGATATGCGAAGCTAGGTGAGAAAGTGCGAAAAGGAAAAACGGCGTTGCTTAGGGAAGTGGGATGAATGGGATGTGGGGGGTGTGGTCCGTGTGGTCCGTGTAGTCCGTGAAAGATTCATCCCAAGGTTTCAGCAACGCCGGAAAAACAAACAGGACGAAGAAGAGAGGATGCCATTGCACTGCCACGCCGCAGTCACATCGTCATCCCACCAGCATATGTGATGACGCCAACCGCCTGCCTTTTGCCCTCCCTCGCCACAGCGCCCGCGCGCCCCTGATACATGCGCCCAAAATGCCCGCCATTTTGGCATAATTTTTATTGTTATGTGTGTAATGATCAAACGGTTCACATAAAGATTAAAATACGCTATGTATAAAAAGTCACTCAATAATTTCGATTCCGAGTTAGCCCAAAAACAAAACAAACGAGCACAATTCGAAGAATTATCGGAAAAGGAATTGGATGAGGTTGTGGGCGCTCGTGACACAGTCCAAACCTTTGGATGGAATGAAATGGCCGCCATGATGAGTTGTATATTATCTTACGATAGTACGTTCTCCGGTCCAGCCGAGGCTTATGTTCCCCCCTGTGTTATTGTAGATACCCTACCTAGTGATTTAGTAGATAACTCTGAGTCCTTCATCAACCAAATGTCGAGTACATGAGGGGAGGGATCAGGGGTGGCGGTGGTTGTGGCGTTGTGGTCACCAGGCACCCTGAACGTTTAACCTCGTATCACACTCGTAGGAATTAAAACTTTTGCCACTTTGAGCGATGGTACAAAAATTGATGCTCCAAAACCATTAAAGAAAAGAATCAAGAAATATCGCAAGTTAAGTAAATTATTATCCAAGAAAACCATAGGCTCTAAAAGGTATGAAAAGGCTCGTCTAAGGATAGCAAAATTTCATGCCAAACTAAAAGATATTCGGACAGATTTTTTGCATAAACTATCCACTCAAATAATTCGTGAAAACCAAACAATTATTTTAGAGGATCTAAACGTTTCTGGTATGGTAAAAAACCGGAAATTATCTAGAGCGATTTCGGATTTAGGATGGCGACAGTTTCGGACTTTACTCGAAGGGAAAGCCGAAAAATATAGTAGAGAATTTAGAGTCATTGATAGATGGCTGGCAACATCTCAAATCTGCTCAAATTGTGGGTTCAAAGGTGGAAAATTAGACCTTTCGATTAGGGAGTGGGAATGCCTGAACTGTGGCCGTAGACACGACAGAGACCACAATGCAGCAATAAATGTATTAGTCGCGGGTGGGCAATCCGAGACATTAAACGGACGTGGAGGCAAGCAGAAGACCACCGCCAAGGTGGCAGCAGCCTGTGAAGCGTCAACCCGCCGAGGAGCTACGGCTCGGTAGGAATCCCCGTGCCTTTAGGCCGAGGAGGATGTCAAAAAATACTGTTATAGTGCTTTAATCTGTTGGTAGGAGTGTTCAGATTAGTAGTATAACCACCTTTTTGAAATTTGGTATAAACTTTCCTAGAAAACGGTGCGTTACGCTTTGCTAACACACCCTACTAGAGCTAAATTCTAAATTCTAAATAATGAAAACTGTTGTAATTACTGGAATTTCCGGCACTTTAGGTAGTGCGATGGGTAAAGCATATAAGTCACGGGGATGGCGAGTTGTTGGTGTAACTCGTCAACCAAAATTAGAGGGAGATTTTTTTGATGAGTTGTGTGTTTCTCCCCAAGAAACTATTGAGGATGCCAAAAAACTATTTGAGTATGACCCAGATGTGGTAATTCTGAATGCTGGTCAAATTGAGACCGAAGTCGGAGAGGGTGGCATCCCTGTAATTGAGTTAGTAGAGTCCATGAATAGAGTCAACTATACTTGGCCGGCAGTTGTTGGTACTGAAGCAGCAAAGTTAGATCGGAGTAGACGTTTAGATGTAATTGCCATTGGTTCAATTGCAGATGGGAGTCCTTCCTGTTTCGGACCTGTTTATCATTCTGGAAAAATAGCCTTACATTATTTTTGGTCCGGTGTCGGACCAATTGTTTATCATTCCAGTAAAAATATGATTCGCCTCCGATTATATCGCCCTGGTGTAATAGCTGGTAAATTTGCTTGGGCACCTGTGAATCGTTTGAATGATAAAGCTTATAAGATTCGGGAAAATCGAGTTAATTCTGCTCCACCTGCGGATAAGGTTGCTGAGAAAATAGTTAATTGGATTGAGAATAGTAAGGAATGGGTGGGAACTTATGATGAGCCTTTTGGCTTTAAGATTTTTAAGTATCTGTTTGCTTTGTTCCCCAACTTTTTCTACAGATTACAGTTATATGGTTGGCCGAAAGGCAGTAAGTTTATGTGAATAGGGAGTGTTGGGATAGGTCTAGTAGTGGCGCGTCAAGCCTTAAATGTTACTGTAGGAAAATGGTAAGATACTGATTTTTCAAAGCTTTTAGTCAAAAATCTATTCCACTACTTTAAGCTTGACGCAATAGAAGAAAAATTTCACCCATCACCTCCGGCGGGGTGCTTCAGGAAATGAATTTACTATTGCTCTATCCGCAATAGAAGAAAAATTTTCCACCCATCACCTCCGGCGGGGTGCTTCAGAGAATGAATTAACTATTGCTCTATCCGCAACAGAAGAAAAATTTCCCACCCATCACCTCCGGCGGGGTGCTTCAGAGAATGAATTTATTATTGCTCTATACGCAATAGAAGAAAAATTTCCCACCCATCACCTCCGGCGGGGTGCTTCAGAGAATGAATTTATTATTGCTCTATACGCAATAGAAGAAAAATTTCCCACCCATCACCTCTTGCGGGGTGCTTCAGAGAATGAACTTACTATTGCTCTATCCGCAATAGTAGAAAAATTTGACTATCCATCACCTCTTGCGGGGTGCTTCAGAGAATGAACTTACTATTGCTCTATCCGCAATAGTAGAAAAATCTCACCACCCATCACCTCCGGCGGGGTGCTTCAGAGAATGAATTTATTATTGCTCTATAGACAATAGTATTGCACTAATACACCTTATATGATTTTGAAAAAAGAATGTTACGAATAGTAAGGGGGATAAAAAGATTTTACAGGAGATGTCCCTTTGACAAAGCGGTGCGACCCCGCGCCGTCTCACGGCGCAAGGGAACGCGCACCAAGAGAAAAAGATAATTTACGAACTAAAAAATGGTATTCAAGCCATTCATTCTGACTCCTGACTCCTAATAAATAGCCTATTCATTTGTAGCAAACATTTATTAAGCACCCTGCTTTACCAAAAGTCGAATTAAATCTAAATTTCCTGTGAATACTGCAGCGCGTAGAGAAGTTATTTCTAGTTCTCCTGTAGTCTTGGCGTTAACATCTGCTCCAGATTCTAAAAGAATGCGAGCGATTTCAACTCCCTCGGCTTTAATTGCAGCGTGCAAAGGAGTCAAACTAACAATATGATCGCCTAATTGGTATCTAGCTCTAATGTTAATATCTACTCCCCTTTCCAAAAGCCAAGACGTTGCTGATACTAAACCTTGTTCGATAGTGTAGTGGATTAATAATGGTTTTTCAGAAATAAGAGTTGGCTGCGCATCGAGTAAAGCTTGAGCCTGTTCCCATTGTCCCGCAACAATCGCTGTAGCTAAATCGACTTGAGCATTTTTTGCCATTAATAATTCAATTATTGTTTGGTTGTCAGCTACAGTAGCCAAACATAAAGGCGTTATACCCCAACCGTTTTGAGCATTAAGATCGGCACCTTTTTCTAAAAGAAGTTCCACCATTTGAGTCAGATTTTCTTCTATTGCGAAATGGAGAGGCTGCGATTCATTTTTAGCAAAAAAACCCAATCTATGAGTTAGTATTTCTGGATTTGCCTCAATTAAAGAGTAAACAAAATCAATTTGGTTAAGAGCGATCGCTGAAAAAATATCTAACTGCGCTCCTCTACTAAGTAAATATTCCCTAACTTCTTGGTGACGAGTGCTAAGATAACCCTCCGGGGGAAATAGCTTAATAATAGTTGCCCAGCCTACAGGAGTTAGGTTATACCAGTTATCTTTTACATTAATATTCCCACCCCTTTCGACCAAAAGTTTTGTTACTTCTAAATGACCTCCTGTAGCTGCCCAATGTAATGGGGTACTGTTACTAAAGTTACCTTCTACAGCATTAACATCAGCACCAGCATCTAATAGTAACCTGACAATATCTAAGTAACCCCGATGAGCAGCCAAATGCAAAGGGGTAGTTTGAATACCTTCATCTTTAATATTGGCTAAACTAATATCTTGCAGAAGTAAGGTTTGTATTGTTTCTTTATCGCCACGGTGAGCAGCATCAAATGTTTGAGCAACATTGTTAGCAAAAGTGTCGTCTTGAGAAAGTATCTCGCCAACTGAATTGTTGTTTTCAATCATAGTTTTGCTGCCTTCATTATTAGTCATAAAGCTTACAGTTTGTCAACCTCTAAATTAATAGATTTACTTGCAGTTAATTTAGCCAATTATTAAAAGATTAAAGTCTCGATACTAAGACAATAACTCAAAAAATTTAAGTTATGGCGTTTGATATGAAATAAAATATTTTTTCCTCTCAGTAATACCTTAGTATTAGGTACCTTTGGACTATAGCACAGCATAATCACTTTGTCTATAGAAGTTGTGTAAGTCCCAATAGCTGACGGCTTAATACTTACCATTTAGCTATTCACAACAATCTGACTTAAACACTTCAAAATTTACATAACCCGATACAAATCTCCAGGGTTTCTAGTTGCAAATAAATTTGAAATTCCATACATAGGATTTTCTGCCTTAACTAACTTAATAAAAGTGAACTCTCCTCCACTGGTAATCAGACCATAACTAGGTTTATTTTGGTGAGGATTTTCCAACATATATACTAATATTTGAGCTAATCCTACCTCCACAGAATATGCAGCTTTTTTTGATTCAATTACCATCACCCAAAGTTGGTATTTTAATACTAGAGTATCAATTATACCCTTGATAATTATTCCATCATCTTCACTCTCTATTTCTATTGGTTGTTCTGATTTAACATAGAAGGGTTTCATTAATGGATAATGGATAATTGATAATTGATAATTACCTCTGGTTCAAACCGTTCGGGAATTGAATATAAGGAATATTGTCTTTGTTTTCCCCTTAAAAGGGGAGGCTTTAAACCAAAATTTTTCGGTAAGATAAAAATCACCAATAAATAAAATCGGGTCTAGAACTGACATTTTGACTACATCTTCTAAAAGTGGTGCATAATTAAGTAAATTAATAAATCCTCTTCTAACCTTATCTAAAAGTTTTTTTCCATCTCTGTTATTTCTGGCAAATTTTCTCGCGACTCGGAGAAAAAATTATCATCTTCAACTAACTGAATATTAAAGTTATCGACTAAATAGCGTAAATCTATATTGTGAGTTTGAATTGTCTGTGCCATTGTTAATCTCTTCCTGCTTGAATAATAAAAAATGAAAATGGTAATAAGCTGTTGTGTATTTAAACGAGTTATTGTTATGTGCCTTGCTTAAGAGAAAACTCTTATTACTTCTGACTTCTGACTTCTAACTTCTGACTTGCTAAGACGCATTTAAAATGCGTTTTAGCTTACCAACCCCGAGCGATATTTTTTACAAATAGTATAAGTTCGGAAGAAGGGATAAAGAAAGAAGAAAAAAAAGGGAGGCAAATAATATAAAATTGAGGGTAGTAGTGTACAAGTAGTAATTTTCCCCAGAAAAAGTCAAGTAGTCTACAAATACTATTCCTTGAAAACCTGTAAATTAGGGATATTTTCTGTTCCCTGTTCCCTGTTCCCTGTTCCCTTTCTCCACAATAAATCAATATATATACAGAACTACCTATATTTGACAAATTTTGAGTCTTTTTCTCAGAGCAGAAAATAACTTTCCTAACTCCATAAACCATACCCAATTCCCAGTCATCGCAAACATCGCAGGTAAGTGACCGTCTGGCGCTTTCTCCAGATAAAATATTAAATTATCGTAGTTAGTCCAACCTAAAATTGAATGCCAACCCAAGCGATCGCCTAATTTCTCATAAGTTAAATAAAAGGTTTGATTAGCAAAACTTTCCCAAATCTCTTTTTGCACAGAAAAACCAAACTTACCATTTGAATATTTTACCCAGAGTTGATTAATAGTCTGTAAATCAGTGCAGGGAAAATTATCAATTGAACGAATACTTAATCTACCCCGACTTTCTTGGTGAGTTATTTCTAACATTAACCTTGCGGTTTCTCTATCTGCTTCCCGCCATTTTTTAGCAGCCAAAAATTTACGCAAATCATTATAATCTATTCCCATTTCAGAACTTAACTCTACTTCTCGAATAGACGCAGATGGAGAAAAATTACTGACTTGTTTTTCGGGTCGTAAAGAATCAAAAACATTCGGTTTAATCAATGCCAAGATTTCCCCCACTGACTGAAATCTTTTCTTAGTTGCTCCTACAATCATCCTATCTAAAATATTACCCAAATCATCACTTATAGAAGAGACTAAAAAATATCGCCAAACCCAATCATTTTCACTCACATCAAACAAGTCAAACGGTTCAACTTGAGTCAACAAATGGATACAAGTTACCCCCAAACTATAAATATCACTAGCAAAAATTGCCTTTCCCACAGCTTGTTCCGGCGCAGCATATCCAGCAGAACCAATAACCGTTCCTGTCACTGCCAAACTATTAGGAATTGCATATTTAGCAGCCCCAAAATCTACTAATACTAATTCTCCTTTTTTCTGGGAAGAGTCAGGTCGTCTAATAATATTTTCTGGTTTAATATCCCGATGAATTACCTGTTGAGAATGAATAAATTCTAAGACTGGCAATAAATCATTTAATAACTCCCAAATTTTAGCTTCATTAAACTGACCTACTGTTTCTAACTCCTGTTGTAAATTTTCCCCCTCAATCAATTCTTGAATCAAATATTGACGATTATCCTGAGTAAAAAATGCCAATAATTCTGGAATTTGAGGATGTTTTCCTAAACTTTCTAACCTAACTGCTTCTTGAGCAAATAATTCTGCTGCTTTTTCCAGATTTTCCGTTCCTTGAGCTTCCGGGAAAAACTGTTTAATTACACAAAATGGTTGAGATGGTTTAAATTCATCCACTGCTTTAAAAGTTCTACCAAAACCACCTTGACCGATAATTTTTACAGCACGATAACGTTCAGCTAAAAGCAATTTTGACCCGCATTTTTGGCAAAAATTTGTGTTTGGTGGATTTTGATTTAGACAGTCAGGATTTAGACATTGACTCATAATTAATACTGTTTTTTACTATAGATTTTTAGCTGAAGTCTGGTAAGCATTTAGCTATTAGCAGTCAGCTCTGAGCTTTTTGATGAATCAAGCAAGCATTGTTTTAACTTTTACCACATTTTAAACCAGATAATTTCGGTATAAGAAAAGCAAACTTCACTTGTTATATCAAATGCTGTAGTATCGGTGTAAAAAAGCATATTATTCCGGGTTTATATTAAATACTTGACCACACTAAAATCTACCTCCCATAAACCAGGTTTCTTATTATATTATGTCCGGATAATCAGTGATAAAAAAACTTCTCCCTTCAAGTCTTTTCTTTCCTTATGCCTCCTGCCTTCTACCTTAGCTCCTCCAAAGTGTAAGTATTCAACCGGATATGATATAACACTCCGAAGCAAGCAGATTTGATATTAAACCATACAATTGTGTGGTGGAAAATATGGATGTTTCTCCTACTTCTTTCTTCTTCCCTCTCCCTTCTTTACTTCTTTCTTATTTCTTTTTCCTTACAATTGTGTGGTGGAAAATATGGATGTTTCTCCTACTTCATTCTTCATTCTTCTCCCTTCATTCTTCTCCCTTCTTTCTTCTTCATTCTTCCTTCTTCCTTACAATTGTGTGGTGGAAAATATGGATGTTTCTCCTACTTCATTCTTCATTCTTCATTCTTAATTATTCTCCCTTCATTCTTCATTATTCCTTTCAAAAAACAAATTTTCCTTGAGCAACCATCACAACATTTCCACCTACAAATACTTCTATTTCCCCTACTTTTTTCTCAGCTTGTAACAATAATAAAGATGGTCGATTAATTTCATATCCTTGTTCTACTCTAATATCAATTTTGCTCCGATAAAAATAATTATATTCAGCCAAATATCCCGCTAAACAACCATTAGCACTGCCCGTCGCCGGGTCTTCAGTAATTCCTAAATAGGGAGCAAACATTCTCACACTTAAATCATCAATATATTTGTATGTCTCTGGGCAAAATATCAAAATTTCCGTTGCCTTTGCTGTTTGAATAAACTGATAATATTTATCTAAATTTACCTTAGCTTTTTTCAAAGCTGCCAAAGTTTTTAAAGGCACAATTATAAAAGGTATCCCTGTTGAAACTTCCTGAATAGGAAATCTAATATCAATATCAGCTACCTCTAGATTTAATACTTCTGCCAAAGTTTCTACTTGATGTTTTTGAGCAAAAGTCGGTACATTTTGACGCATCCATAAAACTTCACCTTTCCAACTCACAGGAATTTGTCCTACTGCCAGATTTAAAACGACTTTTTCCACCAAACTTTTAATAATTTCTCGCTGAATAATGTAGGCAGTTCCTAAAGTTGGATGCCCCGCAAAAGGCAATTCTTTAGTCGGAGTAAATATTCGCACATCATAACCACCATTTCGTTCTTCAGGAGAGAGAATAAAAGTAGTTTCTGAATAATTCATCTCTCTCGCAATTTGCAGCATTTCCTCATCAGAAAGATTAACTACTTCAGCACCAGTAAAGACAGCTAATTGATTACCAGCATATTTAGTTTCAGCAAATACATCTACAATGTAAAAATCCATAATATTTTGTTTAGGGAGTAGGGAATAGGGAATAAGAAATAAGGAGAAACTTGAAAAATATTTTCGGTTGTGGTGTACAAGTAGTGATACTCGGATAAAAGGTCAACTAGGAATATTAGATTATTATGCATGAAATCAATAATTTAGGGGCTTTTCTATTCCCAGTTAAGTGTTTCCTATTCGCTTCCTACAGCCTAAATCACTACATCTACAGGACTACCAATTTTTCTTATGGCTAATTCATGAAACTTGATATGAGACCAAACCCTATTATACAATATATGTTTATAGATATATAATTATATCATGTCCGGTTGAACAGTTATAAATAAACTACTCAGAATTCAGTATTCAGTATTCAGGAGGGAAGAAAGAAGAAAAGAAGGAGAAAGTTTTTTTTATCACGCTCTTATCCGGACATGATATTACTTCAACATTCAATCCCCCATCACCCCATCACCCCATCACCCCATCATCCTATTGGTAATTCCAAAATAAATTCTGAACCCTGGCCTAAAGTTGACTCACACCAAAGCTTACCACCATGATTTTTTACCATGATTTTATAAGCAATAGACAAGCCTAAACCTGTACCTTTCCCGACAGCCTTAGTTGTGAAAAGCTTATCAAAAATTTTTGCCTTAACTTCTTCTGACATTCCCACACCGTTGTCTTTAATTCTAATGATTACTCCTGTTTTATCCTGATTTATTCCACTATAAATTGTAATCTGAGGCTGGAATTTAAACTTATAAAATTCTGTTTTTTTCACAAACTCATCAATAGCATCAATAGCATCAATAGCATTAGAAATCAGATTCATAAATACCTGGGCTAATTGTCCAGGAAAACATTTAATCTCAGGCATATCCCCATATTTTTTTACTACTTCAATAGCTGAACGATATTTGTTTGCTTTCAAACGATGATTCAGAATTAATAGAGTGTTATCAATATGCTTATGGACGGCACAAATAACTTTTTGATCGTTATTTAATTCATTTCGAGAAAATGTGCGTAAAGATGTGCTTAGAAATTTAATCCTTTCGGAACCAGCCTTCATTAAAGTAATAAGATTAGGCAAATCTTCAATCAAAAAATCTAAATCAATATCTTCAGCATTTTCAATGATTTCTTCAGCAGGATTAGGATAATACTTTTGATAAAGAAATAGGAAATGAAGAATATCTTTAATATATAGCAATGAGCGCTGGCATCTTTACATATTACATAGATATTTATAATGTAACATAAAAGTAACTGTATGAGCTGTATTTTTCATAAATTAGGCGATCGCTAAAGGTTAAAGTTTTAAGGATGCG
>NZ_JAAHGT010000175.1 GCF_010672385.1 Okeania sp. SIO2F4 | reverse complement strand
GCACTATTTGTTATGGGATAATAATTATTATACAGCACTGATGGTATTTAAACCAACAACTATATTATTATCTTTATGATTGGTGTCAAACAGCTATGCTGAAGTCAGAAGAATTAAAGCAAATTTGTACTGTCTTCTAGTTTGAGTATTGCCATATTTTACCTGTTAATTTATGACTAAAATTGATTCTATAAATCAATAATTTTCTTGTTTATATTGACTATCAAATTTTAGCACTATTTGTTATGGGATAATAATTATTATACAGCACTGATGGTATTTAAACCAACAACTATATTATTATCTTTATGATTGGTGTCAAACAGCTATGCTGAAGTCAGAAGAATTAAAGCAAATTTGAAAAAATTACTTTTTGAGCAGCAAATTGACTTGGTTCTATATTTTGATTTTAACGTAACCCCTAAAATCTTCAATTTTTGACCTCATAAAATTACTAACTCCTCTATTAACAACTAATACCATTTATGTGTAAAAATGTACTTAATAATTGTCGATTAAACATAATGTAAATAAGCATTTTTATCTCTTAGTTACACTGAGACTCATAGAGAAATTATATAATATCATCTGTGGTTGAATAGTTATAATTAAAGTTCGTAGTATTGCTTGAGCAATATCTATAACTTAGAGCTAGAGCAATACTACAAACAAAAACTTTTTTCTAACTTATTATCCGGGCATAATATAAGTCATAATCTTGAACAAAAAATTATACATCTCAGAAATCATACGGAGTTTTATGACATTTTTTATTTTGTCAAATTTCTCTGACTAAACTATGCTATATTTAGAAATAATTTACCTTATTTTTTCAGCAGTATATCAATGACCAAAAAATAAGGTCAATAACCTCCCCTTGGATAGGGGATGAAAAAAATTAACTTCAGTATTTCAAGCCTATGACTTTAGTCAAAGGTACTAATAACTGATAACTAATAACTAATAACCAATAACTGATAACTGATAACTGATAACTGAAATGACGTACAGTCTCAGAATTGCAGACTTACCTAGTAATGAACGACCACGAGAAAGATTAATTGCCTCTGGTCCTAAAAGTCTTTCTACTGCAGAATTAATTGCTATTCTACTAGGTACGGGTCAAGGAAAAGGAAAACTTTCTGCTGTTGGTCTCGGACAATATGTATTAAATCAATTAAGTCAACATCAGCGTGACCCCCTCTCAATTCTCCGCAATATTACGGTTCAAGAATTAACTCAAATTCATGGTATTGGTACAGCAAAAGCAACAACTATTCTTGCTGCCATTGAATTAGGAAAAAGAGTATTTCAATCCCGTCCTCCAGAATTAGCAGTTGTTGATAGTCCCCAAGCTGCTGCTGATGCTTTGAGTCAAGATTTGATGTGGCAAACCCAAGAAAAATTTGCTGTGTTACTGTTAGATGTAAATAACCGCTTACTGGGAACTCAAGTAATTACTATAGGTACAGCAACAGAAACATTAGCTCATCCCCGCGAAATTTTTCGAGAAGTGATTCGTCAAGGTGCAAGCAGAGTAATTATTTCTCATAATCATCCTTCAGGAAATGTCGAACCAAGTCCTGAAGATATCAATTTAACCAAACAACTCTTAGCAGGAGCGCAATTTTTAGCTATACCCTTACTCGACCATATAATTATGGGTAATGGAGAACATTCCAGTCTGCGCCAGACAAGTAATTTGTGGGAAGAATACCCTCAAGGAGATTGATTTAGAGGATGTTTGAAAACTATGGGATGAAAGCGATACCCCTCACGGGGTGACAGGCAGTTCAAAAGCATTGTTGGATAAGGGTTTATGGGATTAAAGCTAGCTTTAAAATATGGATTTTTATCAATGATAATGATAATTATTCTTAGAGAAGGGGGGGTTGGCTTCGCCAACCCCCCCCTTCTCACCCAATTTTAGTTGATTTTTATATCAATTAAAACCTATGGCCATCAGTCACATTTTATGCTAAAAAAAGTCAGTCCACTTACACATATAGACTGACCAAAATGCAATTTTTATCATTGTATGAGTCACATTTTAAACAATCTTTGACCAATACTCAAGTGCCTCCTGCGGAGGAACTGCGTTATCAAACTTTAAAAATTTTAGTCTGGTTATTAACAGTACAGAAAACTGTCAAAATAGTGCATATTAGCTGCTTGTTTTCCTTTACCGATCAAATATGAAAGTCGTCGAAAACATACACAAAGATTTTTAACATGATTTTCCTTGAGTTTAGTATTGTTTTGGTTCCCTATTATAAAGAAACTTATTGAGCCAGAATTTTCCGATGGTAGTCAATTAATTATCACCATAGATAGAACACAGTGGAAAAATAATAATATCTTCGTTATTGCTGTTATTTATAAAAAACGTGCTTTACCGATTTACTGGCAAATTTTGCCGAAAAAAGCCTCGACTAATTTAGCAGCAACATTTAGCATTTATTAAACCTGTTTTACGGTTATTAAAAAAGTCTAAACTTGTCGTTATTGGAGACAGGGAATTCCATGGTGTAGAGTTATCTCACTGGCGCGTCTTAGAGCTAAAACTCAAAAAATTAATTTCCGACAACCGACAAAAACAAGATACTAACTATATAAAAAATCGTCAAAAATACCAGCCTTTGAGTAATTTGCCTGTATCTCCTGGAACCAAAATATTTTTAAGTAACATTAATATCACGCTCACATAAAGGGTTCGGTAAATTTAATTTAGCTGCATATTGGAAAAGAAAATATAATCATAAAGTGGAAAAGCGAGTGCTAATTGGTGAGGTCTCCTCGGAATGAAAGACGCACTCAAGACAGGAACCTTGGTATTTACTAACAAATATTGAAACTTGAGAAGAAGTCATTAAAATTTATCGGTCGAGAATGGGTCTTGAAGCTATGTTTAAAGATTGTAAAACAGGTGGATATAATTTGGAGGTAAGTCAAGCTAATACACAAGGTCTGACTAATTTAATTTTACTAATTGCCATTGCTTATACAGCTTCATATTACCATGGTAAATTAATCAAAAAATCTGGGTGTCAAAACTATATTTGTAGATGAACAGACCCTGGACGAAAATATAAAAGACATAGCAATTTTTGGGTAGGTATATATGGTGAATTGTGGGTCATAGCTTGGTCATATTTAGTTGAAATTGTTGAGATAATGATGAATTTTAATCCTCAGAAAAAGTTAAATTATCAAAGGGGATTAAAAGTTCTGTCAATGTTAGATAATATTTAATTATTTACCCGAAATATCTTACCATTCATGTGATTATTAAAATTTTTTAATTGACTTACATAAATTTTCTGTTGGTCATTTAATTGAATAATATATCAACATGGGTTGGTGGTGTAGGTGAGCTTCGATCACCTACACCACCACTGAGAATGATTATTATTCTTATAAAACTTGTCAATTTTTTACCCCTGCTTATATTCTTTAAACCCTTATCCAACAATGCTTTAGAGCTGCTTGTCACCCCGTGAGGCGATACCCTTTACCAACTATCTTCTCACAATCTAGTTAGAATTAACAACTGATTTTGCAGTTTTTACCTGATTTGGATTCATTGCCGCTTTAGGATAAGCAATACGTTTATGATTATACTGTTCCCATACCTGTACAAAAATTTCTGCAATATTCGACATCTCTCCCCTCGTCAAACCAGAATCAACCAATTGATTATCCTGCCACCGTGCCCGCAAAATTTTCTTCACCATCTGTAGCGCATCTTTATGAGTAGCATCCTTGAGCGATCGCAACGCTGCTTCACAAGAATCTGCCAACATCACAATAGCTGTTTCCCGTGACTGTGGAATAGGTCCTGCATAGCGAAAAAGCTCTTCCTTAATCACCTTTGCTTCCTTCTCAGCTCTTTGCTTGGCTTGGTAATAGAAAAAAGCGATTAACATTGTACCCTGATGTTCGGGAATAAACGCCCTAATAGCCTTTGGTAATCGATGCCTACGAGCCATCACCAACCCTTCAGTAACATGCTTTCTAATAATTTCCACACTCACCCATGGATCGTTAATTTCATCATGCTTATTCGGTCCACCCATTTGATTTTCAATAAAACCTAATGGGTCATGCATTTTACCAATATCGTGATACAAAGTACCAGTCCTCACCAATTCTACATTGCAACCAATTTCTCGTGCTGCTGCTTCCGCTAAACTTGCTACAAACAGAGTATGCTGAAAAGTACCAGGTGCTTCCGATGCCAAACGCTTTAACAGAGGGCGATTAGGATTAGCCAATTCAGACAAACGGATCGGAGTAATCAAATCAAATAAATGCTCTAAATATGGACTCACACCCAAAGCAACAATACTCCAAACCAGACCTGCTAGTGCTTGCAAACCTACCGGACCCATAATCGCATACCATAATAATTCAGGAGTAGCACGAACAATCAAATTTGTCAACAAATACACCGTACCTTGAGTTAACCCCACCCCTACACCTAAAAGTGCCTGTTCCTCACGCGATCGCATTTTTTCTGCTACCAAACTACCAACAATACCACCAGCAGCACTAGCAAACCAATCTATTTTGTCAACATCCATACCAATAGGCAGTACCACAGATATCAACCCCACCAATGTTACTCCCATAGTTGAACCGTAGAAGTTTCCCACCAACAAACCAATTGCGGGCAAACTACTACTCCAAGGAACTCTCAACGCCACCATTAAAGGAGCACTCAAACTCAACAATAATAGAAGTATATTATCTCTGCGCCTAAAACAGGGTTTAAATTGCCTTTCTACTATAAATACTATACCTACAGCACCACTCACAATGCATACAAACACCACCAAGCTGGGCCAATTTACTCTACGGCCACTAAGATTAAACCTCTCCAAGAGAATAAATGCCTTACGGTCAATTTTTTCTCCTGTTTTCACAATAATTTCATCCTTTCGGACTTTGTATTCCACAGGTTGAATATCTTGTGCTGCCTGCTCTATTAATTTCTTAGTTCCTTCCGGATCTTGTACTAAATTAGGCTGCAAAACCTTCTTCAAAATTTCGATTGCTAAATCTTCAGTTTCTACTGGCACTACACCTGCCACTTGCACACTTAGAGCCTTAACCCATTCCTGTTTGGGGAAATTTGGCGATATTCCTTGAGCCAATATCCGATCTTTTACTGTTTCAATACCTATCTTAGTTTTTTCCCAAGCAGCATCAGACAATTGCAGTAAAGTAGGATCGTATACTTCATTTTCTTGCTCTTGAGTCACAATTTTCGTTGCATTTTTGTACAAACTGCGAGCTTGCGATACATCATCTAAAACTCTAGAGTAATTTTCATATAAACTCTTCTTGCGATAAGCTAGTAGTTCTGAAATTGCTTTTTGATCTCTACTACTAATAACTATGGGACTATTGTTTTGATTTTCATTTGGTATTGATGTTCTACCAGATAATTTCTCCCCTCTTGAAGTTGGAATTGTTACATTATTGTTTTTAGGTGTAACTTTTTCTGAATCTTGAGTTAATTTACTAGAAGTCGTTGTGTCTGACTCAGGTCCAGGAGGTCTTTCTTGCAACTGCTCCTCGATTATTTTTTGAATAGCCTGCCACTTTTCTTCGGAAACTTGACGTAGGTGTGCTTGACTAGTTGTTGATAATATGCCTGTGTTTATAAAAGGAAAATTAGCAACTATTTCTCTAGCTTGATTACCCAGTACCAGTATTGCTTTTAATTCTTTGTCCACACTTTGATTCACTGATTCATTAATCATAAACACAGTTATATCCCCACGTATAGCTGATTTACGCTTCTGGTCAGTCTCTTTTACATCAATAACTGTAGCACTATCTGGAGCCTTGATGGTTTTAGGGGAAATAATCCCTTCTCTTAATTCTGGTTCCCTGTAATAACCTTTACCCATGGTAGCTGTTAGAGATGTTATTGCAACCACTACCAACATTGGCGAAGTTGCCAGAGTTGACCAACGGGATGTTTGTTGTTTTTTCTGGGGTTTCAATAATTTCCCAATTAAACGTGTCAGATACATATTTCTTGATGTCTAAACATCATAGAGTTTTCAAGATCCACTAGCTGGGTGAGGGCGAGGACGAATCACATTGCTTGCAGCAACTGCTGGCACTATATTTTGTGTGACATTGTTTGGGTCATAAACTCCAGACCAAACTGCCCAAAGGCTTTTTGCCAACTTCATAATCTCCATTTGATCCTTCATGCCCAAAAGTTCAACCCCCATTTTTTGTCGCCATTCCACAGGAACTCCAGCACTACTGTTATAAGCTCCTGATAAAGTACCTACTATAGTACAGGTCTGAGTTGCCCATCCTGTTCTTGCAGAACGTAATACTGCTAAACCAAAATTTTCTGGGGTACTGAGAAAGCAGTATAAGGCCAAAGAAATAGGTATGAAAAAAGCAGAAGATAAGGTTCTTTGTTGACCCTCGCAAAATATTTGCTGTTTCTCAAAAGATTTAACATTTTTTGACAAATGATTTATTGCTGCATCTAAATTTGCTCCCTGGTTAATCAATTTTTCTACTTGTCTAAGTTGCCCTACTAATGGTTCTTTTTCTCCAATATAGTCGATAATTTTCGGTATTATGGTCAAGGGGTCCAATCTGTCTGTCAAAGTTTGGGCTATTATATATCCAACTACTAAGTTGCCGAGGTTTATTTCTAAGTAATTTTCCCAAACTTTTCCCCATTGCTGCAATTTTTGTTGCAGTTTAAATTCATCTTCATGGTATGTCAAGGAAACTGGCAAGCTAGTAATAATTCCTTTACTGGCTGTCGGATTCAAAACATCATTATTTATGTTAAAATTAGGCTGATTATTATTAACTATCTCTACTAATTTTTCTAATTCTATTGGAGAATCTTTTATTTTGTTTGGCTCGTAAGTATAATCTTTTTTATTGTTCCACTTATTTTGCCATTCTCTATAAACTTTCTGCCAATCCTCTTCATTAAATTCCTGTTTTATAATTAAGCTTTTTGCACAATTAACTGTAATTTCTCCCCATTTTTGTAAGTAGTTTTTCTCTAACTTTGATAAGTAAAATTTATGCTGATTAATAAATAATTTATTATTTTCCCTATTTTTTTCTATATGATACTCAAAGTTAGAACCTACATAACTTCCTAAAGCTGCTCCTAGCAAAGCGCCTTGAAATTTACTTAAGAGAGAATACTGCATTATTTTTTCATTTATTCTATACTTTATCTAGTCTTTATTATTTGATTTTCTGATATTATCTAAAAATATGATATATTTATATTACTACTCAGTAAAAAAATAGGTAGTCCTATATGGTAATGATCGATTGGAGCTGCAATGCCCACTCTAATATTGCCAAAATGATTAAAATTTACCACTACCAGAAAACATTCTACATTCAAAATAATTTAATTCTTACCAAGAAAATTTAACTACATATTAATTTATTTATAAATTATTACAAAGCTGGAGAGTACAAAGTTATTCTCAAAAATTATTTGCTTTCAAGACTGAAAGTATTACTGGAAAATGCTTACAGCACCAACAGTTCGTTTGGAGATAGTTTCTAATCTTAAGATCGCTGAAAGCCTTAGCTAGCAATAGTTATTCCAATAACTTCGCACTGTCTAGTTACAAAGGATATTATTAATAATTATAGTTTTTCACAATAAATTGGTTCCAAAGGCTCCCTCTTTTATGGATACTTTGTTTCTTACTGAAATAACAAGAAAGGTATTCAAAGGCTATAAAAACTTACCTATGGGTTAGAAGCCTTAGCATTTTAAAAACTAGAGTTATGTAGTTTTACACAGCAATACTTGTTTATATAATAACTTCTCAGCACACCTACATTAAGACACAGCAAATTTAGGATTTGAACTTTACCTTAAGGCATAAGTCCATATACTCATGTTAGGGTTTCGCTGCACGAAATGAAAAGCGCAGTTACTCTACAGGTGTCAAGAGGTAATGCAGTATTTTAGATAATAAGCAAATCTCTAGAATGAGAATAATCTCACAGATTAGATCTTGCCAGGTATTTAATTTAAGTGGACTTAGTCAACCAGGAATTCTGGGTGCAGGATAATCTCCGTGCCTTTAAACCAGAGATTATGTCAAATAATGGTTATAATATAGCAAACTTATAAATCTGCCATCTACTTTTTTGTTTCCTTAATTAGGCTCATACTCAGGTCTGCTTACTCTAACTCATCAACATGAAAAACACTATATCTTTTATTCCCTAAGTAAATTCCCAGAGGAAACAATAATTTTCCATAATGTTCATCTTTGAGTATTTAAGAAATAAATGCTTGATTATGGATTCAAGTTATGACAACTTATTATAGATAATTTGTACCAGAAAATTTTTAGCTATATATAAAAAAAGTGGTAATTATTTAACTACCACTTTTTTGAAGATAATTAACTATTGCTTTTAGCCCCAATATATAGCTTTCTGAACCAAAACCACTAATTTGACCAATAGCTACTGGTGCAATAAAAGAATGATGTCGAAATTCTTCTCGACGATAAATATTACTTAGATGAACTTCTACTGTAGGAATATTGACCCCAGAAATAGCATCCCTAATGGCCACACTGGTATGGGTATATGCTCCCGCATTAATAACTATGCCTTGGTGTTGCTCACTACTAGCTGAGTGAATTGCATCCACCAAGACACCTTCATGGTTAGACTGTAATACAGAGATTTTTACTCCAAGAGTTTCCGCCTCTTGCTGTAACAGTCGATTTATATTATCCAAAGTTTCAGAGCCATATATTCCTGGTTCCCGCAGACCCAGGAGATTCAAATTAGGCCCATGTAAAACTAAAATGCTAAACAAATAATGTAAAAGTTGAATGATAAAGTTATCAACGACGGGAGCGGTCGTTTACTGGAATGGGAATAGGTTCTGGTTCTGGTTCTGCCTGTGGACCTAATAAAGCCTCAACTAGCTTGCGAGTCCATTCCTTTAATTTTTCTAGTACCTTTTCAATGTAATCCATTAATATCGCATTCCCGCTGGGTACTCTCACCATAGGTATTTTTTTGATTTTTATAGTGAGGGGTAAGCGGGGCGGGATCTGCCGCTTCCCTTTTCATACAAATTTATCGGAAGATTCTAACAATTTAGCCAGAATAAATAGTAATAATGGCTTTTTTTTGTTTATCTTTACTTTTATATTAACACTTTCTTTGCTGTTGGTTTAAATGGCCATTTAGCAATTATAAGCTAATTTTATGAAAGTATGGACTAAAGCCCAGACCTTAATATTAATTATAATCAAGTTTTCTCATATTGTTGTCTTTCATTAAACCAATATAACTTTCTTCTCAACAGGTCAAGAGCTGTACAAGCACTTACTCTTCTAATCCAATCACGATTGCGCAAGGGACTGAAGCGGTATTCAAAACTTTCTACTTCATCTTTAAATCTGGCTATACCAATATAAACTAAACCCACAGGTTTACTGTCAGTTCCTCCTCCAGGTCCAGCAATACCAGTAATACTAATTCCCCAGTTAGTTCCTAGTTTCTTGACTACTCCACTTGCCATTTGTTTTGCTACTGCATGACTCACAGCACCTTCAACCATTAAATCTTCCTGATTAACATCTAGCAAAGTAATTTTTACTTGATTTTCATAAGCTATAACTCCACCATGAAAATATTGTGAACTACCTGGAGTAGAAGTCAACATACTACCCAAGTTGCCACCTGTACAAGATTCTGCCACGGCTAAAGTTTCGCCTTTATCTAATAATAATTTTCCTACTACTGCAGCGAGAGACTCATCATTAATACCATAACAATCAATTCCGGCAATATCTCGTATTTGTTGTTCTACAGGAACAATTAATTTATCTGCTAATTCTTGGGACTCAGCACGGGCAGAAATTCGTAATTTTACTTCTCCAAAATTAGCGTATGGAGCAACTGTAGGATTTTTCATTTCTAGTAATGGAGCTACTTTTTCTGCCAAAGCTGACTCCGCAATACCCCAAAATTTTAAGGTGCGACTATAAATAGTTTCTCCACACCAACCCTGACTCTGAAAATAAGGTACAGCAGTTTCTTGCCACATCAGTTTCATTTCAGTCGGAACTCCGGGAAAAGTCATTATTGTTACATCTACTACTGGTTGCCAAATAATTCCAGGAGCGCTACCTATAGGATTAGGTAAAATAGTTGCACCTTGAGGAATTAAAGCTTGTTTTCGGTTACTGGCAGTCATGGGGCGACCCCGATGGGCAAATTTTTTGGTAATATCTTCTATTATTTCGGGTCTTTCTATAAGTGGGGTATTAAAAAAGTCGGCGATAGTGGCCACAGTCAAATCATCTGGGGTCGGGCCTAAGCCTCCTGTGAAAATTAGTATTTGAGAGCGTTGGGAAGCGATCGCTAATACCTGTTTTATTCTGTCTGGATTATCCCCTACTACATTTTGATAGTAATGGGCTATTCCTAATCTTGCAAGTTCTTGGGCTAAAAATTGAGCATTACTATTTAGGATATCCCCTAATAGTAGTTCTGTTCCAACACATATAATTTCTGCAATCATTTAAGTAGAGCGTAGTAAATTGTGTAACTTAATATATCAAATTTTAAATTAGCTCGGAACTTAATTATATCCTTAATTTAAAGAGTTTAATGGCTAAATATGCAACGTCTTTTTTTTAGCTTAATCTAAGTTAGTAATTCTGATTTGATTTTTCATACATCTTATATAATTATCTTTTTGTACATTATTCATACCTAATAATTATTACAACATTCCTAATTGTAGTTGTTGATAGAAGACAAACTCTTTGCTCGGAAACCATCAGTACAACATAAGATATTGGACTAACACTAGTAAAGCTTCTCATCTTTTTTTTGACTGTTTATTTTTATGCACTTTTCCCTAACCTGACTAGCAAAAATTATTGTTTTTTTAGCTAGATTTTGTCCTACATTTGGCAATTTTTTCTGATTTTACAGAATTTAAATCTCCTATAGATAAAGATTCAGCAATTTATTCACCAAACCCTATTTATAGCACTACACATTTACAGCGCTTTTCTGATACATGACCTCACCTCATAACTAAAATCTTGCAGGAAGTTCCATGAAACATTCCTACAAGATTATCCACATCCAAACCTCTGTAGGACACGAATATTATTGATCGATGGGGATTCGACCCCGCCCTGTCCCACAAAGCAAGATAACAGGCACCAAGAAGCTAAAATTTAGTCAGAGATTGTCTTTGACTAATGACTTTTCCATAGCGCTATAGTTAATGGATTGTCCATAAATCACATAAGTGTATATTTATAGCTATTATTACCAAGAAAATCTCACTTATTCCCAAAATTGGTGTACAATATATTAAGAGAATTTCTATTTTGGGATGCAAAGTATGTAGGATAGCTCCTCTGTAATAGGCTAACTGATAACTGATAACTGAAATGACCTTGATTCCTCAAAATTTTCTTAAACAAGTTGCAAGTGGCTATGGTGTCTCAGATACAGAACTTGAAGTCTTATCTAAGGCTTTACTAGAAGGAGAGTCGATCGCCACAATTGCCACACAACTAAAACTTAAGCCAGAAACGGTTCGTAAACGACTGGGTGAAACTTATCGTAAGTTTCAAATTTCAGGTAAAGGGCCGGGAAAAATGGCTAAGTTACAGCAATTATTGGTGGCTTTGTATCAAGAGGAAAGTCAATCTAAAGAATTTTTACCTCAGACTGCCGAACTTAAAAGTTCTAGCTTAATTTCTCGTCAAGATTGGAATGCTGCTCCAGATGTGGAAACATTTTATGGGCGTACCAAAGAATTATCTCAGTTAAGTCAATGGACTTTAAGCGATCGTTGTCGGTTAGTGGCTTTATTAGGTATGGGAGGAATGGGAAAAACCACCCTGGCGGTGAAATTTGCCAAACAAAATGCAGGTAAATTTGATTTTGTGATTTGGCGATCGCTACGTCAGGGTATGTCACTTGGTTCTATTTTGTCCGATTTTATCCAATTTTTATCCCCTCAACCGTTGAGCAACTTCGGGGAAATTGAAACTGGAATTTCTCAACTGATGGAGATTTTACGAAGTAATCGTTGTTTGTTGGTTCTTGATGATGTGGAGGTTATTTTAAGTTGTCAGGATTTAGCAGGTTACTATGGTGATGGTTTTACAGACTATGGAAAATTCATTCAACGAATTGCTGAAGAGCCACATCAAAGTTGTTTGATTTTGGCAACTTCTGAGAAGTTGAAAGATTTAGGTCAATTGGAAGGACAAAAAGTTCGCTCATTACAGGTGGTCGGTTCTGAAGAAATTTCCCAAAAAATTCTGGCAGAACGAGGATTTGTTGTGAGTCAAGATTGGGTAAGTCTGATTGAACGCTATGGTTGTAATCCTTTAGCGGTGAAGATTATCTCGGCAATGGTTCAAGAATTATATGCAGGTCAGGTTGGAGACTTTATTAAAAATACGCTTTTAATGGGAGATGTTCGCTCTTTATTGGATCAACCTTTTCAACGATTATCTTTAGCTGAGAAAGAGTTGATGTATTGGTTAGCTCTTGAACAACAACCTATCAATTTATCTCAATTGCAAGAAAAAATTTTATTACCTCTTTCGGCATCTGAATTATTAGAAACGGTTGGTTCCCTAGGACGACGTTCGCTGATTGAAAAAAGTCAGAAACAGCGTCAAACTTATTTTAGTCTTCAGCCTGTGGTGATGAAATATGCCATTGAACAATTTGTTCGTCAAGTGGATGAAGAGTTGGTGGGATTGATTAAAAATCAAGATTTGTCAGGAATTCGTTTGTTGAAACTTTATCCCCTTGAAACTTCTGAGAATAGTAAAAAACATTATTCTATTCTGGATTTAGTTATGAATCGATTGAAGTCGAGATTATTTACTAATACTAGAGGTTTAAATCTAGCAATTAAACGTTTAGAAGAAAGTTTATCAAATTTACAAGAAGAATTTTTTGAGGGAGAATATATTACCCAAAATCTAGAAAATGTTATTAATGCAATTCAATAAGAGACTGTTTGTAAAGGAAATATAAAAAGAAGATAGGGAATAGGGAACACTTAACACTTAACAGGTAGGAATAAATCAAGACAACTATTTGTCAGTTAAAAATCTAGGAATATATGTACCTTTCCACCTCTGGGATCTACCAAATTTC
>NZ_JAAHGT010000174.1 GCF_010672385.1 Okeania sp. SIO2F4 | reverse complement strand
TGGTTCTACTCTTAGTTGTTTTCCGCCTGTTTCAATAATTGCGTAAGCCAGTAAATTGTGTCATGGGGTTGCCGTACAGGTAGCTGGTGGTAAAACTCATACCTTGAGTGGTAAGTTCGTTACTTGAGATAGGCAAATGCCTTTCTTGCTTTACCAGCTTTTACTATGTCTGAACCTGGTCCGAGCAGGATTTAGACACACAATTAACCATTATTTCTGATAACGTTGGTTTTTGTCAAGTCAAGTTATATCATGTCTGTTTAATTAAGTATAAAAAAAATTGCCTGATTACGATTATTCACCAAATATTTCTAATATCCTTTAATCTAAGAAAGTTTTCTTTGAATTCAAGTTGTTGTTTTTCATCTCCTTTTTAATGTTTGGGCCTGGGTTTCTGCCAGGAATATCTGAGCTTTTTTAAATAATCCCACCCCCTTTGATTCTAAAGTCTGTCTACTCCTGTTTCTTTTTCAATCCAACGAGCTACTTTTAAGCCTTTCCAAATACCTACCATTAGAAAATTTTTCTCTTAACTTTAAGGCTAGTTTTTGTAGTTGTTGTTCATTTAATATAGGTTTTTTCCTCTTTTATTACCTCTGTTAAAACCAGCTCGATTTTTGATTCCCTTTTCACCTTCAGTATTGTAACTAATTACTATTCGTCTGGCATAGCTATAGCTCTACGCGCAACTCAAAAGTAAAAAGTAAAAAGTAAAAAGTAAAAAGTAATCTCTGAGTGAGTCTGAGCATTTATAAAAATCCTAATCTATTTGCGTAGTTCTGTATAATATTATGTCCGGATAAACAGTGATAAATAATTAGGGAGTCCTCACGAGGACCGAGTCAGGAGGAAGAAAGAAGAAAGAAGGTTTGGGAAGAAAAATTTTTTTATCATTAACTAGCTAGCTCGCTTTTAGCCCATACGCTAGCCTCCTGGGTCGTAACTGCGGCCTTCAGCTTTTTGAGCGATCATTTAAATCCCCTGCTTCTATAAGCAGGATAGTGCGCGGAGGGGTAACATTCCCCTTATAAACGTTTACTGCTGAGTGGCTGAGTGGCTGATTGCTGATTGCTTTTTTAATTAAGCGGACATAATATAATTTAATCCTACGGCGATTTGCTCCGCAACACTAGCACGTTTTATATCGCGCAGCGAAACGTATTGTTAAAAATATTGCACCCTAGAGATATTTTCCAGAAGACATCTCCAGAAAAGAGGGAACGCTTAACACTTAACTGGGAACAGGGAGAAATAATCGATCATTTATGGATAAGAATTGATTTTATTTTGGATTTTCACGCCTATGTCTATAGTAATTTTCATCGTCTTGATTCCACAGACGCTTGACTTTTGAGATACTTCTTTTTCAGTTGATAACTACTCAAATAGGAAGCTAAATACGCTTTTTTCGGCATAGAGTTTTTTCAGGTTACTTTGACTTTATTATAAAGCTCCTACTAAAACCGGATTTAGTATCACTCTGTAATGGTTTGGAGACCAAGAGGCTAGGGAATCTAGATTTATCAGTTAGGAATTATGGTTAATTTGGCGTGGCTGAAACACGGTATGAAATTCCTAAATTTATAATGTGATTTTCAGACCTATTTCCCTTCTAACTGGTGCGGAAAAAGCTCCTTTCCAGCTCCTGACTCGATCCTCCTGACTCCTGAGTTCTACTCGTGAGTCCTGTAAAACCATACTTTTATTCAGCAACGCTAGGAATTTGTAGTAAATATTGACCAAATTAGTATTAGATCAAATTAGTTATTCAGCCTTCCTAATTATGCATTAACAACATCTCCAACAATTTTACCTTCAAGTATACTAACTGCACCCTCTAACAACTTATCTTCTATATATGGTTTAGTGAAATAACCCTTGGCGCCTAACTCAAAAGCCATTTCCATGTGTTTTTTTGCACCGCGAGATGTCAACATTGCCACAGGTAATATCTTCAAATTAGAATCTTTTTGCATCCGAGATAATAACTCAAAACCATCCATCCGAGGCATTTCAATATCACAGAACACCAAATCACAAGGTAAACCAGCACGCAGTTTTTCCCAAGCATCCTTACCATCTCTTGCTTGTTCAACTCGATAACCAGCTTTACTAAATGTCATTGATAACAACTCACGCACTGTAATTGAGTCATCCACAATTAATACAGTTGACTCACTGTTGCGATCTGTAGGTAAAGATAAAGTATCTTGACTACTAGGCGACCAAATATTCCCTTCATCTCGACGTTGTCTTCCTGTTGCTAGATTAATTAACTCAATAACATCTGCGATCGCCACAATTTTACCATCCCCTAAAACAGTTGCACCTGTAATACCTACAGGTTTAGGTACAGGACCTTCTAATTGTTTAATTACAATTTCCTGTTGTTCTAAAACCTGATCGACTTGCACCGCCAAAAATATACCTACTGAAGCAGAACGCAAAACCACAATTGAAATCATATCCTCTTCAGCATTTATACCATAAACATTACCTCGGCGCAGATGACGATTATATACCAGTAACTCTCGTAAGTGACGGAAAGGCAACTTTGCACCGCGCCATTCTATGTAGTTCTGCCCATCTTCTCCTGTTTTCACCTCATTCTGAGGAACTTTCACCATATCTTCTACCCCATCCATAGGGAAAGCAATCCTGGAGCGATCGCTAATACAACACAATGCTTTCGAGATACTTAAAGTCAGTGGTAAGCGAATTGTAAATGTTGTACCCTTGCCAATAGTCGAATCAATATTAATAGTACCTCGAATCTCTGTCAAATTAGTCTTCACCACATCTAACCCTACTCCGCGACCTGAAAAATTATCAGCTCGATCTTTGGTACTAAAACCAGGATGAAATAGTAAGTCATAAACATCCAGCTCAGACATTTCTTGAGCTTGTTTCTGAGTAATCACACCTTTTTTGACCGCTTTATTCTTCACTTTTTCCGGATCAATTCCCGCTCCATCATCTGCAACCGAAATTACTGTCTGATTCCCTTGGTGAAAAGCACGAATTGTAATGCGACCCTTTGCAGACTTACCTGCACTTAGACGTTCTTGGGGTGTTTCAACTCCATGAGTTATAGCATTATTCATTAGATGTTTCATCGGGTCAGAAAGCTTATCCTGAATCATTTTGTCAATCAAAGTCTCTTTCCCTTCTACCTGTAGTTCTACCTCTTTACCACACTCCATGGAAATATCTCGCACAGCACGAGGTAACAGTTGTACTGTTTGAGAAAAAGGTATCATCCTCGACCTTGTGAACCCTTCTTGCAGTTGAGTTGTCACCTGTCGTAGTTGACGAGTTACTTGTTCTGCATCATCAACCAAAAATTCTATATCAGAAGCAGACTCTCGTACTCTGACAATATATTCAATAGTTTCCTGAGCTAATAAGTGGAAAGGAGTGAAGTTTTCTACCCGATCGAGATCGAGAGAGTCATCAAACTTTCTGTTTCCAGTGTTGCTTTCATTTTCTGTATCTGGTATGTGAGAGGTATTGCTAGAACGATGTCCATGACGACTATCCCAAATTGCTCTTTCTAGAAGAGTTTTTTCGTATAAGTCGTGCATTCTTTGTCCAGCATCACTGAGTAGCATTACCTGATGGAGTAGGTTATCTAGGAACTGACGCATTCGTTCCTGACCTTGTTCTAAACTATTACGATTAACTACCAGTTCACCTACCAAGTTACTAAGATTATCTAGTTGCTTTGCAGGTACTTTAATTGTTTGTTCTAGAGGGCGAGATTTTCGGCGAGGAGCATTAGCAGCAGAAACTACTTTTGATTTATTTGATTTAGAGGTATCTATATCAGAATTTTCTGAGGATTTATCTTCCTCATCTAATGTATCTTCTACTTCTTCTGACTTGTTTGTTATACTTGCGGATACTTCCTGTGTAGGACTTTTGTCTGCAACTACTGTATTTGCTGTAGATGTCGAGTTGATTTCTATACCATTTAATAGTTTTTCTAGTTGTACAAAAACATTGTAATTTTCAGATTTTTCAGCTTTTAGTATTGCTTCTAAAGCAATAAATTCATAATCTTCTATTTTTGTTTGGTTATTAACTATTAATTGTTTACTTTGTTGTGTCTCTACAAAAGTTTTTTCACTTACTACATCTAGCAACTTATCTAAATCTAATGTTTCATCTGTATCTTGATTAAATCCATTGTTATCTTTTGGCTCTTCTAATGTAGGCCATAGGTCTTGTAAATCTGCCGAAGTTTCCTGATTTTCTTGAGTCTTGTCATTACTTCCAACTGTATTTTCTGGTGATAGGTTAGTAAAGTCTAGACTTTGATCGTCTAATAAATTATTCAAATCATTATTATCGTTTTGTGTAAAATCTTGCCAGTCTAACTGCTCCACATTGATTAAATTTTGTGAGCTTGAAGAGTCTACATCTTGTCGATCGAATAATTCCTCCAGACTAGATGTCAAATCTTCTGATTCTACTGGTATTTCTTCTAAATCTTCAAAAAGTGCTTCTAAGTCCGATCCTGTAGAAGTTAAATCATTTGTAGTGTTTGTTTTGAGCTGAGATTTTTCTGCTTTTGTCTCACTTTTTATCTCTTGCTCTACATCTTGAATTGCTAATAAATCACTCAAGTCTAATTCATCTAACTGGGATTTTTCCACTTGATTCTGGGGAGTAGAGTTGATTTTGCCAACAGAAGTATTTGCTTCTAAATCAATGTCTAACTGCCAGTCAATTTCTGACTCATTCACATCCTCTAATTCTGATAAATCTCCATTATTTAAGTCACCAAAGATATCGGATAAATCTGCTGTGGGTTTTCTTTGATTACTGTTGTTTTGTTGTAAATTAATATTTTGTATTTTAGACTTACTATTTTTATGTGGTTCATTTTCTCCGATTTCATCAAATAAATCTGAGAATTCCTCATCTGCTGGAGTCACAAAATCCCATTCATTTTTGTTAGAAAAATTTGGTGATTTTGCCACCTCATTAATATCAAACAATAAGTCAGATAAGTCACCAGAATCATCACTATCAATTTTAGATCTTTTTATTTTATCTGCTTCTAATTTTCCTCTATCTAGTATTTCTTCTTCTTCCCAACTAGAATCTAAATCTGGTGTTTCTCCTTCAAATAAATCCGCTAAACTATTTAGTTCTGATGCTCCTACTTCTGGACCTCTTTTTTCTGTTTCTCCTATTAAATTATAATTACTATTATCTACATCTGTACTGTCTAAGCTATTAAACCAGTCATCTATAGACTCTTCATTATTAATTATTGTGTTATTTTCTCGATCTAATTCCTGGTTGAGATTATTTTTATTTAGTTGATTTTTTGTTTTATTTAACATATCTATTTCACCTATTTTCATATAATTTTTATTTTCTTTTTTAACATCCTTTGCTAAGGATTTTAAATTTTCGTCTATTACTATTTCTTGCTCTCGATGGTCGATAATCAATTCTTGAGCTTGTTTCAAATTTTTAATTATATTATGAGCCAAGATATAGTATGTATTTTCCGTATTACTGACCGCTTTTTTAACTACATCTATTAATTCCCTCCAATTTGATGATACATTATATTCTTTGCCTTTGTCTGCTAAAAAATCACTTATATATCTCAAATTATTTCTTGTATTTGCATCATCATGTTGCTTAAACAAAATTAACATTTCTTGCATTTTTTCTGGTACTTCTACCCTAAAAAAACTTTCTTTTCCACTACTTACTTCTGAAATTTTCCCTGAAAATATGCCTCGACTTTCTCCTACTATATCATCCAGGTATTCTTCTAAATCCCTAAATATCGGTTCTATTGTTTCTAGTGTAATTTTTTCTTCTTTTTCTGTTAAACTGAAGTTTGAAAGTTGTTCTAATAAATCTTGTAAAATATCAAAAATCCTCAAAAATAAAGATTCTAATTTATCATCTACTTTAACAACCACAGTTTCTTGCAAAATTTTAAAACTATTTTCTAATCTATGAGCGATGTATCGTATACTATTAATTCCTAACATAGCGGCTCCACCTTTAACAGAATGAGCTGCTCTAAATAATTCACTTAACAGTTCTGGATCTTCTATAGTGACTTGTAAATTTAATAATCCTTGCTCTATCGTATTGAGGTGATCTTTTGCCTCCCCAATAAAATAGCCCATGATTTTTTGTGTTTGTTCAGTTTGCATATTTTTTATAGTTCTAAAGTCAACAGAATTTTTTTTGACTATTGATTATGGTTGGCATAACTATGAAAAAATCTGCTGATAATTTCCTAACAATTTCTACTTTATTACTCTGCTGGATCTACCCGGAAACGCTCTACTGAAGTTAACAAATCGCGAGCAACACCTACTAAATTCTGGAGGGAACTATAAACTCGTTGAGATTCTTGAGAAGTTTCTTGAGCAGTCATTTCTACTGCCTGCATTACTTTCGATACTGATTGGGCTACTTCATTTTGTTCTACTGTATCTGCAGCAATAGAACGTACTAATACATCAATTCTTGTTGTAACTTGAACAATATCTTCTAGAGATTGCTTTGCCTCTTCTGCCAAAGCTGTTCCATTAATAACGTGCTGAGTTGCATCTTCCATTCCCTTCATTACTCCATTTGTCTCAGTTTGGATTTGCATAACTGTATGTTCTATATTCTTAGATTCTTTAGCTGACCTATCTGCCAACTGTCGGACTTCATCTGCCACTACTGCAAATCCTTTACCCGCTTCTCCTGCTCTAGCTGCCTCAATACTAGCATTCAATGCCAACAAGTTTGTGCGAGAGGCAATAGCAGAAATTGAAGCCACAATCTTAGTAATTTCCTGGGTAAATTCTGATAAACGTTTCACTCTTCGAGTTGCATCTGCCACACCTTCTCTGATTTGCAGAATACCAGCTACAGTACGGTCTACTGTTTCCCCTCCTTTTAATGCTAAAGCTGCTGCTGAACGGGCTACATCTTCTGTTTCGCGGGCGTTTTCAGCCACCCGTTGAATAGCATCAGTCATCACTTGCACAGACTGCAGAGTAGCCGCCAACTCTTCTGCTTGTCGCAAAGCATCTGTAGATAAACCTTGAGCAAAAGTAGCACTATCCATAGAACCCCTACTTACTCTTTGAGCAGCTTCTTTAACCTGATGAACAATTTCCCGCAAATTTTGAATAATCAAATTAAACGAATCTGCGACTGCTCCTAAAACATTTGCTGTAACTTCAGCACTTACAGTCAAATCTCCACGAGCAGCTCCTTCCACATCATCTAGTAAGCGAATTACTTGTCGTTGTAAATCTTCTTTTGCCTGTTCATTTTCTTCTGCTTTTCTTTGAGCATCCGTATAAGTTGCTTGGATTACTTTAGCCATATGATTAAATTTGGCAGCAAGCTTACCAAATTCATCTTCTGAATACACTGTTGCTACAGCTTTTAAGTTACCATCACAAATTACATCGAATTGAGTATTTAAATCTTTGTTTGCTCTTTCTATTTGGTTTGTAGTGATATTGCCAAGAAAATAAGCAGTTAAAAAGCTACTTACTCCTGCTATCCCTGTCATTATCCAACCAGTGCTACGCAACTCAGAAATTACTTCTGTTTTTTGCTCTTGCAAAGCTCTGTAAGAGACCATATTGCTAACAAAAGCTACTGCTATTAAAGATACTACCCCTGTTCCTATCGCTGTATATAGTTGTTTTGTAAATAGGGAAGCATTTTCCCAAAACGCTAACCCACCTTGTTCAACCATTACATTTGTGTCTACTTCTTCTCCTTTGATTTTGCTAAATGTTGGGAGTTGATGATCTATTGGTATAGCTTCCTCACTATCAATCGCACTAGGATCGGTTCTACTATCAAACAACGCTCCTGTTGTGGCTCCGACAACCATTCCTGTATCCATTGTTTCTAAATTTGATGCTACTCCCCCCATCTCAGGAGTGGTCATATCAGTTGGCATTTCTATTCCATCAGTCAGGGAACCATAGTCCTCAAAATTACCAAATTCATCATCTTCCAGAAAACCATTGGCTTTTTTATCTATATTTTCTTCTTCATCCAGATGGAAAGCTTGGCTGAATTCTGCTTCATCAAATTCATTCATCTCAAAACTATCCAGTTCTTCGACTACTCCTTTACCTGCATCTGCTCTTTTCTCCCATTCATTATATAATTCATCTCCTATTTCACCTAATTCATTTTCTGCTTCTTCCCACTTGAAGCTATTGTTATTTTCCATCAACAAAGTAGCTTCATCTACATCAGAAAAATTACGGTTAAGATTTTCATTTTCTGTTGCTTGCCCTTTGGCTAGATTAGGTCTACTATTTTCTTTTATATTATTTGCTCCACCAGTAATCATTTCCCCAGAACTCTCTAGGATTTCATCTATTACGTTCTCAAAATCCTCATTTAGTGATTCTAAGTCTAACTCTTCTCTTTGATAATCTTGGTCTATATTTTGAGTGGTTTTATTATTTGTTATATCTTCATATTCTAATGTTTTATTTTCAGATATTTCTTCTTCTTTTAATAATTCTTCTTGTTGTTTTTTCCAGATTTCATCCAGGTCTGCAGTTAAACTAAAATCAGATATTTCTTCTATAGTTTCACTATCTTTACCATTTAAAACTGCACCATCTGGCGATTTTTGGTTTGTTCCATTTAGGGATATTTTACCATTTTCTATTGGCAACTGATTTGTTATTTCTTGGTCATCTGTAGTCAAATCATCTTCAAATTGCGTCAACTCTGGCAAATCTTCTAAATATCCTGAATCTTCATGTTTATGGTTATGGGAACTACCATTCGTTGTGAAAGGATTATTATCTTGATCTATTAATTCTAAATCATCTATATCTTCTAGCTCTAATTTCCCAAAATCAAAATTTCCTGCGGAGTTTTCTGCTGTTAATTCTAGCCTATTTTCATTGAGGATTAGTTCTGGGTCTGTGATATTTTCTAGGTCTTTTGTATCTAATTCCAGACTATTTTCATTGAGGATTAGTTCTGGGTCTGTGATATTTTCTAGGTCTTTTGTATCTAATTCCAGACTATTTTCATTGAGGATTAGTTCTGGGTCTGTGATATTTTCTAGGTCTTTTATATCTAATTCCAGACTATTTTCATTGAGGATTAGTTCTGGGTCCGTGATATTTTCTAGGTCTTTTGTATCTAATTCCAGACTATTTTTGTGTGCGATCGCTTCCCAATCACTAGAAACCTGTTCTTCTATAGACTTTTCATTCTGATACTCATCAAAGTTAATATCTTCCAGCATTTCTTCAGACTCACCCAAGATACCCGGATAATCTGTAATAAATTGCTCGCTATCGCTTATACCTTGTTTAGCATAGTTAAGTAGCTCTGGATCATCACTTAAGTCTAAGACTAACTGATATTGTTCTTTAGCTACATCGTACTGATGAAGTCCATAACAATATATATGACCACATAGGAGACGAGAACTAGGGTCTTCTGGATAATCCTGAATTAAGTTATAAACTAAAACTGCTGCTTCTTCATAGTTGCCCTGACTATAGGCATCTTCTACCTTTTGATAATCTTGTAAAAAGTCTGTGCTGGATGATGTCATTTGCTGTCCCTCTCTCAAGATAATAATATTATTTATTTTTAGTTTTTTAATTTTATCATTGACGGAATTTTAGGAATTGGGAATCAGCCTTACTCAGAAATTTTATATCTAAACAACTGAGTCAAATAATTATGTTGACTTATCAACTGTACGGAGGTTGCATAACAAAAATGCGTTTCATGTCGCACAGCGAAACGTCCCTTTTAGGCTGCCCATCGAGCCGAGCGAATAATTGCTTCTTGATCCAGTAACCTGAGAACCTGCTCTCCCTTATCATCAAAAATCCACTCTCCTCGTAAGAAGGGAGCCATACCATCTGCAACATCTGTGGACATTTTCAGCTTCTTTTCATCAAGCCACTGCATTCCCACAATCCGTTCAACTGCTAGTCCTAATATAGTGTCTTGGTCTTCTACTGCAATTATTTTAATCTCAGGTTGATCGGTATTTACTGGGATTGGGTCTCCAAGGAATTGAGCTAGATCGGCTACCCAAATCACTCGTCCCCTTACATTTATTGTGCCTAAAAGTAAGGGCGAGACATTGGGAATAGCTGTAATACCTTCTGGAGATTTATAAATCACTTCTCGAATATCTGTTGCTAGTAAAGCAAATTCATTGCCCGAAGGTAAATAAAATCGCAAATGTTGTTCACCTTCAGGATTGTCTAATTCTTGGATTCCTGCACCTTGGCCTGGTAAAAACTCTTCATTGCCTACCATAGATTCTTAAACTTACCGTCTTAACAATTGTTTAACTGTTCCTACCAGTTCTGTGGGCTGGAATGGTTTAGCAATGTAGGCATCTGCGCCTTGCTTTAAGCCCCAGTAACGGTCAAATTCCTCTCCCTTTGAAGAACACATTACTACTGGAATATTCTTGGTTTTAGGATCGGATTTGATCCTCCTACAGACTTCATAGCCATTCATTCTTGGCATCACAATATCTAATACCACTATATCTGGTTTAGTATTTTTTAGTCGCCCCAAAGCTTCTACTCCATCATTAGCAACAGTAACTGCTAATCCACTATTTTTAAGAAGTTGTGATATCATTTCTCTTTGGGTAACGCTATCTTCTACAACTAGAACTTTGCTCATTTTTTTATACCTGATAGCTTGGGTTTAAATTTATTGATAGTTAAAATATAGGTATTGATTAAAATTTCCTATGTTTGGTTTTTGGCCAATATCAATTAATTTAGATCAACTGATAAATATTTGTTTGATTAAATATACTGGCTAGTAACTCTCTTTTATGATAGCAATATTAATCCTTTTAGGTACTTTTATATACTTACTAGCTCAGTGTTTAGCTGTAGGCATAACCTAACTAGCTAAGACTTAAACATAATAGCTATGTATAAAATCACACATTTATTTCTCATATACTTTTAATTGTTACTTTAATTTGACAAATATGGTGATTAGTTTAGTCAGTATCCTCAATATAATTTGCCCAGAAACTTTGTCTATAGTTTCTCCAATTTTAAACATTTAGGATTTATGGCCCACTTGCCCAGATTTAGCTGGTAGCCAATGGTCTTTCAAATAATATTATATTTTCTCTTGACCAAAAATCATTCGGCAGTTTGAAAGCCCCTTAGCAATAGCAACAAAGATTAGTATTATTATTTTTTGATTTTAGGGGTATAGATAAAGTCTGTTGACATGTTGAAATATTTTTATTGGCCGAAAAATTTGGATTCAAGCCTCACCCTGAAGCAGGTGACTTTCTACTGTATTGATAGTGGTCTAAATTATCTCCTCCGTTGGGAGTTGAGTCACCAACGACAATGGTATGAAACCAAGCCTGAAGCAGCAGAGAAAGAGTTAAGGTCAATGGTCTATCAATCAATACTGGAGACAAAATTCAATAATTAATAATTAACAAAAGAATTTTATAAAGCTTCTGTTTGATCGGGTGGGGTTGAAATTAGAAAAACTTTACATTAACAGGACTTACGCAGTACCGCTATATATGGTGGATTATTTGGTCATTATTCCAGATATAACTACTACAATTAGTGTCGTTATGTAAGTCCCGATCAAATTTCCTTTTGAATAAACACAGAAGAGCAACAGTAAGAAATGGTATTTCAGCTATTCATTCTGACTGACTCCTCCTCAAAAACAGCCTAACTATTTGTAGCAAAAATTTATTAAATTGATATTACCGAAAAATTAATAATTAATAATTAAATAATTCGCGCCTTGAAGCCTCCCCTTGGATAGGGGAAAACAAAGACAATATTCCTTATATTCAATTCCCGAACGGTTTTAAGCTTCTTGTAATTATCAAGTTCGCAATTATCCATTATCCATTAATGAAAGCCCTTTTCATAATTAGTAACCACAAAATCCTGTGGGAGTTGGGAGTCAGAAAACGCTTTGGGGTTGCTTTGCCCACTCTCGTTTATCTAGGATGAAAACTGTTATTATATCTGCTCCGATCAACACTATCTTAATTTTCTGGATTTTTTGATAATATTCTCTCAACTTGAGAATTTATTACTAATCCTGGCCCAATATACTTTTCCAGCAACATTAGTAATTCACTTTCTCCGAAAGGCTTAGTCAAGTAGTGTGTGGCTCCAACTATTCTGGCCTTAACCCGATCGATAAATCCTTCTATCCCAGTAAGCATAATAATAGGTGTCTGGCGAAATGCTGTAGAGTTACGCAACATTGCACAAATCTCATACCCATCTAGTTCAGGCATAGCAATGTCACATAAAATCAAGTCTGGTTTAATTTGAAATACTTCACCTAATGCTTTGAGGGGATCGCTCAGACTACTGGCATCATAACCATTTTGATTGAGAATTGACTTAACTTTTTCTCGAACAATTAAATCATCATCAATACATACTACTTTTGGAATTTTTGTTTCTCGTTGCAATGACTTTGGTTTTTTGACCATAGTTGTTTTTGAACATTGGTCAAGTAATTGCACTATCCCTTTTTGCACAAAAGGATAAATGGCCTTAGCTACTGTTAATACATCTCTGTTTAGATATCTAGCTATTTGCTGCATTGATGTCTGACCATCTGACCAATGACTTAAAATATTATATATGTTTGGCCTTAATGCTTTTTTTAACTGGACTGGATCGGAAATTACTGGACACTGTTCAGCAGAATGAATATAAGGAGAAAATTGGTTCCATTCTTGTATCTGCTGGATAATTTTTGCCAATAATGAGCTGACTTTTAAGGTTGTTAGCTGAGGTGTTAGTGCTGGGCCAAGTTCAAATATAAATGCTCCTCGACGAAGACTTAGTAAATCAAATAGAGTTTCACGAACCATATTATGGATAATGCTGCGTCCCTGAGCTGGTGTGAGAATTCCCTTTTCCAGCAAAGCCCATAAATATCCATACTCAGGTGCATTGACAGAGGCAACAGAAGGAACTTTAATGGTGTCAAGATGGCGATCTGCTTTGTAGCGACGTAAGTAGTCTCTCAAACGGGATAAACTACCTGCACTTGGGGTGGCGTAGATAATCTGACCATTCAGAAAAAATACAAACCAAGATGGTTCTGCGGGAAAGTGCTGTCGGGGTTGAGCAATATTACTGCCAACTGGTGAGCTGTAGGCCTTGACAAACAGTTCACCAGTTCGCTGAC
>NZ_JAAHGT010000173.1 GCF_010672385.1 Okeania sp. SIO2F4 | reverse complement strand
CAGATTTTCCTGTTCAGGAGTTGGGTAGAATCTAAATTTGTACGCTTTTTCGACCATCTACTGTTTATTTGTCAATGTTTACATTGTAGCATATTATATGTGAAACCACAACATTGATTGGTTTTCCAATTGCGTCGCTCCCCTGCGGGAGAGCGCGGGTCAAGGACCAACGTTGAGATAAAAAAATAGCTATTTAGGTACTCCTCATTAGTTTCAATTCAGCTAAAAAATTTAGGTTCGGTTCCCGACATTCAATTTAAATACCAACTCTGACAATGGATCTGAACCTTTCTAGGTGTAGGTAGGGTTCAGGGAAGCTTGCTTCTCCTAAGAAAAATCCCATAATAATATGTGTATATTGGGTTGTGTCTTACTTGCCAACTTACTAAACTGACACATCTAAAATTTTGCAATAGGTGTAGGTTGGGTTGAGGAACGTAGCAAGATCCCGCAGGGTAACCCAACACCAGTAACGCTTTGTTGGGTTTATCCTGCGGATCAGCTACCCTAACACGCTTCGTTCTACCCAACTACATTTTTAGGAGTGTCAGTCCAATACACTATTATAACTAATTATCCGAACTTGATATTAAAGTCGCAACTATTATAATTTGACGCTCTACCTTTGCACTTGATAGTACTATCAAACTATGATTACAATAGCTCATACTTTCTGTGCCCAAATAATTAACAGGGAGATTGAAATTATTCTCAACCCCCTTAGTTTCGACTATCTAGTTATGTAGTAATTAACTTCAGAAGTTCTGCTGCTGCAAATACATCACGATAGAATGTTAACTGTTCAGTTTTTAAGTAGCAACCACCGCGATGACCGCGACGTACCCAAGTTACATTTCCCTTAGCGATAGTTTCGTTAGTTTCAAGGTCTACACTTTTCCACTCAAAGAATGTATGTTCTCCAGAAAACATAACTATTGGCCAGCACATAATTACTCCTGGTTGAGAAATCAATGCCCACCAATGCTGTTCCCGTTCTTTTTGTTGTTCTAGACCCTGATAAGGTCCATCTTGGCACAAATAAACTAAATCTTCCCGATATTCAGCAGTTAAAATGTCACCGCGCCCTTGTCTCAAAGCTTCACAATGAGTAGGCCACCAATCTTTATTTTCTTGCTCTATTTGTTCTAATGTATAGTCAGGTCCGAGCGCTGGTAATGTGGCTTCTTTCATAGCACAGATTTTTTCAGCATCAGCAATCATTTTTGTTGCAACATCAGCCGCTACTGGAACAGCTCTAGAGTAATCTGCTGTTAAATCTTTATAGTAACTTGTACGCGCCATAATATCCCTGTTAATTAGTTGTTTTTTTGCTTAGTTAAAACTAAGAATTAATGAGTGAACTTATTAGTCAACATCAGATCGACTACATCATCTTGTAGTTGATTGGCAGCTCCAATATCCATAATTAACTGTGCCACTGTTGACCTTCGCTGACCAGCCAAGGTCATTTTACCATCATTGACAAATGTTTGACATCCTCCCCGGCTGTTAGGCGCGGGGAAACAACCGAGCCTTAGCTCCTCGGTGGGTTGACGTCTCACAGGCTGCTGCTACTTTGGCAGTAGTCTTACGCTTGCCTCCACGTCCGTTTTTTGTCTCGGACTGCCCGCCCGCGACTAATATATTTATGGCTGCATTTTCATCTCGGTCATGTTTAGCACCACAGTTGAGACATTCCCATTCTCTGACTGAAAGGTCTAATTTCCCACCTTTGAATCCACAACATGAGCAAATTTGAGATGTTGCTTCCCAACGATTAATCACTCTGAAATCACGACCGTATTTTTCAGCAATTCCATCTAACAGTGTTCTAAATTGTCTCCAACCTAAATCTGATATGGATCTAGATAATTTACGGTCTCTTGGTGCGCGTTCCCTCTCTTGGTCGGCATTCCCATGGCGAGGAAACCTCGCCGGGTTCCGACCGCTTGCGACTTTCGTCGTCGCGGGGTCGCACCGCTTTTTAACCATTCCAGAAACGTTCAAATCCTCTACAACAATTGTTTGGTTTTCACGAATTATTTCAGTGGATAATTTATGCAGAAAATATGTTCTGGTATCTTTGAGTTTGGCATAAAATTTAGCTACTCTAACCCGTGCTTTTTCGTATCGATATGACCACTTAGTTTTTTTAGATAAAGACTTGCTTAACTTACGATACTTATTAATTCTTTTCTTTAATGGTTTCGGTGCATCAATTTTTTGACCATTACTCAATGTTGCAAAGGTTTTAATTCCTAAATCTATTCCAATTGAATTATCAGTTTTTGCTAAAGTTTCTGGTTGTATTTCTACTACAAAACTTAAGAAATATCTAGTAGGGGCGATTCGCGAATCACCCCTACAATCTTTGATTACTGTTACTGATGATGGAACATTTGGTAGTTCCCTTGACCAAACAATTTTTAGTTTTCCTATTTTGGCGTTGCTAGGAACTTTATGTTGACCAACTTTAAATCCACCTTTTGTAAACCTAGCTGTTTGCTTTGACTTTCTACTCTTAAATCGCGGAGCGTTGCGAGGAACGAAGCAATCTGGAGGTTTAACAGGTTTACCCTTTCTCTTACCTTTGGTTGATTGAAAAAAGTTTTGATAAGCCTGGTTTAAATCATTTAAAGATTGCTGTAGTGGTATAGAAGAAACCTCTGATAACCACTCTCTGTCTTCAGTTTTTTTAGCTTGAGTAATAAAAAGCTTTTGTAGATCAGAATTAATGGGCTTCTTTTCTCCTGAAGTATACTTTTCCTGACAGCAAGCTAGACTATCATTCCAAACAACACGGACACAGCCAAATAGCTTGGCTAATCGGTATTTTTGCCCCGGCGTTGGATAGATACGATACTTAAATCTGGCTTTCATAACCTGACTTTGAGACTAACAGTATGATCAAACATTTTTACAACAAAATTAACGAAAAAGTCGCCCTTCTAGGGCGAGGCTTTAAACCCAATTTTTCGGTAAGCACTTCTTTCTGGAAATGGTCTTATTTGTCTAGCATACTTACTTTGTTCACTCACTAAATCTTGATATTCTTTAGATACAAAAAATAGTTCTAGCTCTAAGCGGTTCCAGAAAGCTATTTCTATCGCAGCTTGATAATTTAGCTCTGGTGGTTCAGAGTGGGATACTCCACCTTCACCTGTATCTGGGCTAGTGTTATCAACTTCATCAAATAGATGTAATCGCAGTTTTAACACACGATCTATTTTAGCTAGAGCTGGGGCAAACTGATCTTTATAGTATGCGCGAAAATCTTCCACACTTACTCCTTCAGCTTTCCTAATCATGCAGTGGTATTTTTCTAACCCCTGATGGCCATTAGGATCACCATTTTCAATTCCATCTTTAAAAGTAATAGAGTTACCAGGGCTAGTACTATAACCTATGAGTTTTCTGAAGATGTTATGCTGATCGTCAGTGAAAATAGTTGTCGCTTTGAACCATGTTTCCCGGTCTTCTAATGTTTTGAAGGTTAATTCAGCAATTCCATCAATATTTTCTTCCACAGAAGAGGCATCCACTAAATCTCCGGTACTAGGCCACATACCCCCTTCATTATGGGCTAAATGAAATTGCCAATATTGGTACTGAGCTGGTAGACGGGCAAAAACTGGTCCGTGAACGTCTCTCCAATAGTTATAAAATAGTTCTAGGTTTATTCCTTTTCGTTTCCACAGGAGAACATAGAAAGCTAGTTGTGCTTCCTGGTCACGACTAGAATAATCAGCCCTTTCTCCTTTTTTAAGCAGAGTTGATAGCATAGTTTGCTGCCTTTGCTTTTGAGATATTAGGAATTTATCTACAGGTTCTACTGAACTGACGTAAACATTTTTGAAGGTGATGAGTCTAGCTTTTTGACTCAACGATAACTATGCTAGCACAGTCTGTTACTCAGTTCTCTAGCAACATTTTAAATCTCTGGCACATCTATACAGAACAAATCGATAATACTTCCAGTTAACCGAATACCGATCAAAATAATTATGATTATTTTGGTTATTTTGGTGGGAATAATTCGTTTAATTCCTCTTTTAATTCTCCGAGAGCACCGAAGCAACCTGCTGCTTTATTAAATCCTGCATAAACACAGGTGAATACTAGTAGTTCCTCTATTTCTTCAAAAGTTGCTCCTTGAGCCATTGCCATCTTAACATGAGCGCCAAATGGGTTTCCTGGACCGACATGATCTTGATTAACTACATCTATTGCTATTGTAATTAGAGCTTTAGTTTTTTGGTCTATTATCGGTAGACCCCATGCTTCACCTGCTACACGAGTACAAAAGTCCCCAAATTTAGGGTTGATACTATTTAAGCCCTCTTGGAGTGCTTTGTCATCTAGAACTGCATTTTTGTATGACATAGTTTATTCGCTTAATTTTACCAACTTGCTATGGTCTTTGGGTTTGAAATCTCCAGGGGGTGAAACACCCTGAATTCTGTGGTTAACCCACTGCTTAGGGGATAAATCCATATTTGCTTCCAGCCTATCAACAGACTCCTACACTCCTGGCTCGGCATGGACAGAAATCTAGGTGTGAAGCTCTTCCTTTTTTGTAGCTTTCTGAGTGGTTTTACTAGGCGGTGTTGGAGCAATAAATAGCTGCTTTACCTGCTTACTTGCTTTTCCTGTGGAATGGGGAGCTAACAGCCGTCGTCGGAAATATAGTCTCCATATCCTGGGAGCCTTAGTTTCACCGTACTAGCGGTCATTTCATGGCGACAAACCTTGTTTTTACTCACATCATTATAGCAGACTTTTACTCCGCTTTATTACCCCCGTGTCCTTATTCAACCAGGGGATAAATCTTCTGGGAACTTTCCTACCGTCGTTTTTTAAGTTTCCAGACTGTGTTTGCCCGAGGGCTACAAAGCAATGTCACATTAATATTGCCTAGTATAATCGCTTTATTGAACAGCTTAACATGTAAGTTAGGAATTGATTAGCCTTCTAATCAGCAGATGGCGGCCAATTGACTAAGATACTAAATAATTGATTGTCCACACTTTTTAGCAATTCAATTTGCTGTTCAGGTGTGAACCAAATCTATGTATTTGTAGCCAAAATTTTTCCTATCAACTAGATTATCACCTTAGCTGACATTAATCGTAAGTACAGTACAAAACTTGCAAAATTTTGGGAATAAAAGGGTTTCAGAGAAATTGGAATAACAATAAATGAAACCCTATGAATCAGGTTAATTTACTTAGGCAAACATTGAAACTTGATTTAGAATGGCATGGAGCTAGACCAAGTTTTCTGGCCATGTTATTGATGGCCTTATTGCTAGTCAAAACAGTGAATCTCACAGAGGTAGCAACATAATTTATGGGTAATGCCAAGACCTTCATCAAACTAGAAACATGGACAAAGATTCTTCCGAGAATTTGAACTAGACTACTATGCCCTCGAATTCCGTTCCACGGACGCGATCGCTAAATTAATTGTTGCGATGATGGACATACTAGAGCCATGGGTATTCAGTGTAGACTGCACAGAATGGAAATTTATAGTTTATACTTTACCGGAAAATTGGGTTTAAAGCCTCCCCCTTTTAGGGGGACTTTTATATGCATATAGTTGCAAATATGCTAAAGTGTGTGCGATAATTTTATCGTAGCATTAAACGATAAAACATCTCTATGCTAATCTATGAAATGAAGTTGCAAGGCACACAAGGCCAGTATAATCAGCTAGAATCAGCCATTAGGACTGGTCGATTTGTGCGCAATAGCATTATCCGAGCATGGATAGATAGAAAAGTTAAAAGTCGTAACGATGCCTACAAATACTGCACAAAACTAGCACACAATACTGAGTTTCCCTGGGTAAACCAACTTAACTCAATGGCTAGACAAGCTCATGCTGAGAGGGCATGGGCAGCAATAGAAAGATTCTATAAAAACTGTAAAGCCAAGGTTTTAGGTAGAAAAGGATACCCAAAGTTTAAAAAATATCAAGTTAGAGCGTCAGTTGAATACAAAACTAGCGGATGGAAGTTATCTGAAGATAGACGCTATTTAACTTTTACGGATGGTTTTCAGGCTGGCACATTTAAGCTTTGGGGAAGTCGTGACCTTCACTTCTATCAACTCAAGCAAATAAAACGGGTCAGAGTTATCAGCAGGCACGATGGCTATTATGCTCAATTGTTGATCGACCATACTAGGGAGGAAGATAAAAATCTCACAGGAACTCAGGTAGGAATAGATTTAGGTTTAAATCATTTCTACACTAACTCGGCCGGTGAAAAAGTAGATAATCCGAGATTTTTGAGAAAAGGTGAACGTAAAATCAAAAAACTACAACGTCGCTTATCTCGCACTCAAAAGGGTAGTCAAAATAGGAGTAAAGCTAGGAATAGGTTAGGTAGAGCATATCTAAAGGTTTCACGCAGACGTAACGACTGGGCTTGTAAATTAGCACAGCGCGTCATACAGTCTCACGACTTGGTAGCGATAGAAAACCTGAAAGTGCGTAATATGATGAAAAACCATAAGTTAGCGAAGTCTATAGCAGATGCAGCATGGTACAGGTTTAGAGAATGGTTGGAGTATTTTGGAAGAGTCTATGGTGTGCCTGTAGTAGCAGTAGAACCTGCATATACTTCTGTAAATTGTTCTAGCTGCGGTGAGACAGTTGTCAAGACTCTCAGTACCAGGACTCATCAATGCCCAAACTGTGGTTATGTTGCCGACAGGGACGAGAATGCAGCAATCAACATACTCCAATCTGCATTAAGAGAATTAGCAACTACCCTGGGGCACAGGGAAAGTAACGCCTCCGGAGAGAAGGACCTCTGCTTGCTTGAGGAAACTCAGGCAAGTAAGTTGACTCGACGAAAGAGGAAAGTCTCGCAGTGATGTGGGAATCTCCGTTGCTTTAGCACGGAGAGGATGTCAAAATATCTTAACTTTGTGCTTACAAGTCTGATTTTTCCTACGCTCTTCAATTTTTGTCCTATACTTAGGATACTAAACTAATTAATAAATAATTAATTAATAAATTGGATTTTCTGATTTTTTTAACTTAGACAGGCTGATCTTTTCTGTTCAATCAGCTAAAGTGTTATTTACTGATACAACTAAATCTAACTAAATTCTTGTTGATATTTATTGCTTTAGTGATTTAGAGATTACAGGAACATTTAGTAATTTAAGAAGTCCTTTACTTACGAGAGGAGAAATTGATATGCAAGGAAACCTTCCTAGTGCCATTCATTGAGACTGGAGACGTTCGGAGTTAACAGATTCAATTGTCTGTAATCTCACAGTTGTTGATAATGGTGATGGTTCTGGAAGTTTCAGTGGTTCATTAGCTAAATCGCGGAGAAGCATCACACCATAATCTATGATTTGGGGTGAGATGAATCGGCGGTAAATTAATGGGACGTCGAGTCCCATTAATTTACAAATATTATCCTCAAGTTTTGGTCTTTAAAAAAAACTTGTGCTATTTTGTTTTATGATCAGGGAAATTTGCCGTTATGCGGACTGCCTATCAATACAAGCTTAAACCCAACAAAGACCAAATTGCCACCATAGAGTTGTGGCTAGAATTGTTGCGTCGGCAGTACAACTACAGATTGGGCGAGCGGTTCTCATGGTGGGAAGAAAACCGTTGTCCGGTTAATGCTTGCCCTTTAATAACATCAATTCCTCATTTGAGAGATAACCCAGATTATTACTCTCAGAAAAAGGCTCTGGTCAATACCAAAGATAAATTTCCTGAGTATAAGCTAATTCATTCTCAGGTTTTGCAAGATTGCATTAAACGAGTCAAACTAGCTTTTGATAGGTGGTTTAAAGCAGATAAAAACGGGCAGCGATTAGGCAAACCAAGGTTTAATGGAATTGGTCGTTATCGTAGTTTTACTTATCCTCAAATCAAACAAGATTGCCTGGAAGGAAACAAGATTAATTTACCAAAAATTGGCCTGGTAAAATTAATTCAACATAGACGATTACCAGATGGTTTTCAAATTAAAACTGCTACGATTAGTCGTAAAGCTGATGGGTATTATGTAACTTTATCTTTGGAGGATAAATCAGTTCCTAGGTTTAATTGTGATGTTAAACCCACAACAGAAAACACCCTAGGCATTGACATGGGATTAAAAGATTTCTTGGTCACAAGCGATGGAGAATCAGTTCCAATTCCTCAATATTATCGAAAGTCTCAAAAGCGATTAAAAACTCTACAGAAAGGTTTATCACGAAAAAAAAAAGGCAGCAACAGATGGTTAAAAGGTGTCAAGGCTGTGGGCAAACAACATAAAAAGGTTGCCGATAAACGTAAAGATTTTCATTTTAAAACAGCTAATGAATTGTTATCACTCATCTGATGTTATTGCCCACGAAAACTTAAGTATTAAAGGGTTAACTAAAACTCGATTGAGTAAATCAATTAATGATGCTGGGTGGGGTCAATTTCTAACTATTTTAACTGTCAAAGCTGAAAATGCTGGACAGAAAACAATAGGGGTAAACCCCAGAAATACTAGCCAAGATTGCTCAAATTGTGGTGAAAAAGTCCCGAAAGAATTAAACATACGAACTCATTCTTGTCCGCACTGCGGTACAGTAATAGACCGGGATGTAAACGCGGCAATAAATATAAAAAATAGGGCGGCAGGGCCCAGACGTCCTTAAAGCTCGTGGAGTCCGACGGGGTACCGGGACTGGGAAACGAGAGAGCTTACACTATAGCGTCAGCTTAGTGTGGGAGTATGTCACTGATTGGTCAGCATATCTTGAAATTCTTTGTCAGAAGGCTAATTTTAATCACTATTTGTTTGCCGTTATTAGAAAATTTTCGGGATGTTTGCGGAAGTAATTCTGCACTTTATATTCCCTGTAGGGAACCTCACTCCAATTAGCTCTTGTTGTTGCCTCTTGTCTAGTTATAACAATAATTTTTAATGCTAACCTACTTATACTTACTAATCTAGTAAAATCATTGATTTTTTTACTAAGGCCGATTTTTTACCCTATTATTTAGGAGCGCTATATGAAGAAAAGTCACCTGAGATTAATAATTACATTTGCTCTATCCATAATTTTTGTTTTTCTTACTCTAGGTTGTTATCAAACCAGTTTATCTGAAAATCAAAAAGATAAAGAAATCACATTAGTCTTGGCAGGAAAATATAAAATTAAGCCAGAGAAACGAGAAAGATTTTTAGAATTAGCCAAGCCGGGCTTTGAAGAAACTAGCAAAGAACCTGGAAATGTTAGCTATACTTTATATGAAGAGTTTGATAATCCTAATACCTTTTTGTATTTTGAAGAATGGGTAAACCGAGAAGCTCTTAATTCCCATCTTAAGCAACCTTACATTACACCTTTAATTGAAGAAATACCGGAGCTTTTAGCTGAAGATGCAGAAGTCAGAGTTTATGATATTAAAAATTTGAGTTTTGGACTGGAATAGTTTGATTTTTAGACTTGATTAAAGGTTGAAATTATAGCTTCTGAAAATCAAAATAAGGGGGTGTAGTTACCAAAATGAAACCGCCTTATAAGGAGGGCGTTGCATATTTCCGGGATGAATTATAGTTTTAGAGAAAGAGGAAGTAAAAGATGGGATTTACCTTTTCTGCAAAGATTCATCCCTTGATTCAGCAAGCCTTATTAAGTAGTTTTCTAGTCACCAACAAAGAAAAGTTGACAATAAATATTTAGGTAGCAAATACGTTAACTGTATTGTCTAATCGGATTTGATATAATTTATAGAATATGACAAATTTATCAATTGGGAAATACATTATTTTATTATTAATATCATTAATATTTTTATTTGCTGTTGCACGACCCGCAGCAGCATTTTTTTGTCGTAACTACAATGGCAATAAAATTTGTATTCTTAGCATTAAACGCAGTGCTAAATATCATTGGGAATATCGAGCAGAAGTTAGTATTAATGATGTTAGAAAACCATTAGAAATTTATAATTGTCGCACTCAAGAGAAAATAAAAAAAAATGGTAAGATTGTGAAATTTACATCCAATGGTGCGGGTGAATTGATTTGTAGTGTTCTTGATAAATAGTTAGACTATACTGTTACGCAGAAGGCACTCATCCAAAAGTGATATTATGTTTAAATAATCATTTATAATACGGTAGGTTGGGTGAAGTGGTAGTGCAACCCAACAAGTATAAGTCTCTATTGGGTTTCTTTTGTCTTATTACGAAAGTTGCTCATGGGGGAACCCTCAAAACAGCACTTTTGCACAATTCAACCTACAAAATGGAAGTTTTTTATTATTAAGTATTTAAACAAATATGATCTAATACCATTTCTGAATACTAATGCTATATTTGGTTGTTATTTCCCTACCTCCCGCTTCCCTACACTCCAAAGATATATACTAAACTTTTTGTGATTTAGTATAATAAATATTTTCGGTCTGTGTTCCGAAATTATTAGATTCAACAAGTATTTAAACAAATATGATCTAATACCATTTCTGAATACTAATGCTATATTTGGTTGTTATTTCCCTACCTCCCGCTTCCCTACACTCCAAAGATATATACTAAACTTTTTGTGATTTAGTATAATAAATATTTTCGGTCTGTGTTCCGAAATTATTAGATTCAACATCCTCTCAATATTAGCCAATATTTATCAAAAAAATATCAATCTCTAAAACTGAAATTCCTGGCAATTTGCCTGTACAATTTTTCTAACTTCTCCAGGCTCTAATTTCATCAATTTCTGAGTTGCTTGAATTTGAGTGGGTTGATTTTCTAACTGTTGACGCTCAATTAATTCCCATTCCTCTGCTGTTTTTGTGTAGCGCCTAGATGTAGCTCTATCCATATTTAAAGATGCAGCAACCTGATTGAGAGAATCCCATCCTGGTTGATTTCGCATTCTGTGTAAATAGCGAGTCATTATATCAATGTCGATTTTCATAGTTTATTTTCCTGGTTATTTTCTACGATTAAAATTATACCAAATTCATATATATCAATATGACTTAAGTTGTGAGATATTGGATGCTTTTAGGGAACAGGGAACGGGGAAAAGGGAACAGGAAACAGAGAAGAAGAAAAAAATATATCTTATTAATATGATAACTGGTATATTCTGTACTTTTAAGGAATATTTCAATTGTCACATCTGATTCCTGATTGCTATATAGAAGTTACATCTTAGAATTGAGGATTTATTCCTATAATTATAAAATTTATACCTGGCATAAATTGTAAATTTTAAATTTTTTTGCCTCTTTTTTCTGATGTTTCTCTCTACCTGTTCCTAGTTATACCAATTTCATCAACTTAGGCTACACTACTTATCTTAGACTGCAATGTGAAATAATTTGCTTAAATTACTGTAACATCAAAATTTTGAGCATATAAAATCTTACTTTTAAATCCATGACTTTTGAATGCATGACTTCTGTGAAACGCTATTAAATAGGGCTTACTGATTAACTTTCAAAGACTTTATCTGTAAATATTTTAGCCTTTTTTATAGTTAAACAAAGGTGCAAGTTTTTGGTCTAGGGATCTAAAAAAGTTAGGGTTTTGAGTAGATAAGGATAGAAAAATTAAGGGATACTTCTTCCTCCTAACTCCTCTAAATTCTGAATTATTAATTCGCCCATTCTTAATTCTACCCTCAACCATAATACTTTTTCAGCAAACCCTAAATATTTCCTATTCCCTATGTCGTGACTGGCACAATATTTTATACAATTGCTATTATTTATAAGTATTCAACTGAACACCAACTTGAAGAGGAGTCAAAAAATAACTCCTCAGCAAACTTAATATTTCATTTGATGAAATTGCAATATTGAAATTACAACTGATAACCACAATTTGAACAAAAGCGATCGCTTGGTGTCACCGCAGCACCACATTGAGAACAAAAACGCTTTCCAGAAGTTGCAAATGAACTTGAACCCATTTGCATCGACATATTACCCATTCGCATCTGCATTGGGTTCATATTCATTTCCATATCACCCATTTTCATTGGTTCCATTGGTTCCATAGGTTTCATTGGTTCCATAGGTCTCATTGGTTCCATAGGTTTCATCGGTTCCATAGGTGGCATACCTTGGCTCTGTCTAATCTCCACTTGTTGCAGTGACAAAACCTCCGCATTACCCAAAGCAGGTGTCCCACTCATGGTACTTATTCCACCTGCTTGTAACTGTACAAATGACTGTCCCTGTTCCGACTCTATCCGCAAAATTACCCCAGTAGCAGTTCTAAACAAAGTTGGTGGTAGAGTCCATTTACCTGTTTGAAAACCTGTACTTGCCTGTTGTTGTTGACCAGGGCTACCACTAGCAAGAGTTACCACAGTTTGTACTCCCTGATTTTCTATATAAACTTCCTGGCCATTACCAAATTCGCATTTATAAGCCATAATTTTTACACCTAATTTTTCCTACTTATTCCTACTTGCTGTATACATAATAACAATCTTATAAAATTGTTATTAAATCATGTAAATTTTATAGTTACTCATATAATAATAAAAGTTTAATTATTAAATGCTGAAGTAGTTAAGAAATTATAAAGAAAAACAGTGCGATTTGATTCTTACGATCCAGGTGAATTCTATGATGAACTTTTCATCACCAAAAATCAACCTCGCCCAGAAGCTAAATTATTGATAGAAAGAATTAATTCTCTTTCTATAGGGGAATTATTGATGCGACAAAAAGCTGCACAAGTCGCAATGATGAAGCTTGGGGCAACTTTTAATGTCTATGGTGATAGTCAAGGTACGGAACGTATTTTTCCTTTTGATGTTGTACCACGGATAATTTCTGTTTCGGAGTGGAATTTTTTAGAAACAGGTTTGAAGCAAAGAATTCATGCTCTTAATTTATTTATTGCAGATATATATGGGGAACAAAAAATTATCAAGGATGGAGTTATTCCTCTAGAGTTAATTAATTCTGCTTCTGGATTTCTCAAACCTTGTATAGGATTAAAACCACCGGGAGGAATTTGGTGTCATATTACGGGCACAGATTTAGTTAGGGATAAAGACGGTAAATGGTTTGTTTTAGAAGATAATTTGCGTTGCCCTTCTGGTGTGTCTTATGTGTTGGAAAGTCGTAGGATAATGAAGACTACGTTTCCGCAAATTTTTGCTGCTTTAGGAATTAGACCTGTTGATAATTATACTAGTTATTTATTAGAAACTCTCCTGAATTTGGAGCCGTCTTATTTGTCA
>NZ_JAAHGT010000172.1 GCF_010672385.1 Okeania sp. SIO2F4 | reverse complement strand
TCCAACCTGATTTAGTTTACTTAAAGCAGGTGGTGGAGCAACTGTTTCTCCGGCTACTTTTTCAATTCCCACTAGATTTGGAGTTGACTCGAAGACTTCTATGAGTTTTTCATGTCCTGGTTCCACAGAAATATTTCGGTAAATATCGAGACCAATAGCTTTAGGTTTGTAAGCTCTCAAATTTAATATTAACTTTGCCATTAATTTGTCAGAAATAGGCCAGCTCAAACGAGTTAGATCGGCTTTATCAATGGTGACTAAAGTAATACGAGATTCTATTGATTCTGAGGGACGCAAGCGATAAAATTGATCTAGACTAGCCCATTCTAATAACTGAAAGATACCAGTTACACTACCTCCAACAACGCACAAAGTTACACTAATGGCAATTATTAGTGCGCCTTGCCATTGTTCTACATTTTTTCTAACCTTTGACCACATTAAATACTCTTAAATATTATTGATTTGTCTAACACTAATTAGTTATGATTGAAATTTATGGGTTCTGATATTTTCAGCGATCGCTCTCTAGAAAATTTCAATCATATTCTACTGTAATATACAGTAGAGTTCACACTGATATCGTAGACCATAAATGTTGAATATTAAGAAAAAAGCATTTACAGCAGATTTGGTCGCATAGCAAGTACAGATATTTACAATTAAATGTTTTTAGTGCACACATCTTATCCTATATAATTTTACCTCAAAAATGTAGAATATGCTGTATATGAGAACACTTAAATCAATTATTAAAGAAGTTTTTAGATTTGCCAATCTATACCAGAAATTTATGCTGAGAACAGAAGCTGATAGTCTTGAGGAAGGTTACAAAAGAGTAATCAAAGCTTTGGGTATCTAACTATTAGACATAAGCGTGAAAATTAAAAATCAAATCAATTATCATCCAGAAATTATCTATTCTTTCTTTCTGTTCCCAGTTAAGTGTTCCCAGTTAAGTGTTAAGTGTTCCCTCTTTTCCGGAGATATCTATTTACTTGAAAAATGAAATCCTTGCTTGGTGGAACATCAAAAATATAGATAAGTAAAGATAATTTTGCCAAAATAGGCTCAAGGTTATCTTTTGGTAAACAAAAGGTTAAAACTTCGGAAAAAAACTGTTAGGTTTGTATATCTTGGAAAAATAGGTATATATTATAGGTATACGCCGTGTGCAACTTTTTCCAACCGACGAAATTTAGGGAGTTGTGAGAACCAGACTTTCCGATCTTGACCCAGAAACGCTGATTATTCCGTAGAAAGTTGCACATCGCGTAGGTATATATTTAAGTATATTTATGCAAAGTTGATTTAAAAAATATATTCTGAATTTAGGCAAAATTGCTATAGCAATCCGCGCATAGGTTGCGGGTAATCAAAAAGTAAATAAAAAAACTGAAACTCTTACCAGTTAAGAGTTAAGAGTTAAGAGTTAAGTGTTCCCTAAAAAGCAGTAAGATTTTTGACACGAATATGCGGAGGATTGCTATATGTATAGCGCTACGCTCTAGGGAATAGGGAATAGGGAATAGGGAATAGTAAATTGTCAAAGGGTTTCAAGATTTAGAAATGTCCTAACCTTAATGAGTAGCGCTATATTTTGTATTATTTCAGTGAGTAGGCTGAAAAAATAAAAAGGAGTTAAAGGTACTGAAGTGTTAAAAATTAGGAATCATCTATAATATAAATAATGTCATCAAAAATATGATTGTTAGATTTTTTGATAATTTTTTTGTGAAAGTCTTGAAGATCAAATTACTTGATTTTGATTTAGAGTTATTAACTATTCTTTATTATCCATGTTTTATGACTTAAATGCCCACTTTAATTTAGGTTCTACTTGACAATATTTATAACTACATAATGTGCAATTTGAAATCAATCAATCAGGAGTTGCAATTGCTGAAGTTCTTGAATAAAATAAGCTACTTCCAGGTATTATTTTAACAAATTCGGGTAAATTAGTTGGTATAATTTATCAAAATCAATTTTTCAAAACCGTGAGTCGCCAATATGATCGTTAGTCTATTTTGGTTTGAGATAGATTTACCTGTAGCTCAGGAATGGGTGAAGACTTCCCAGTGCGCTGGCTATGGTCAGATTATTGGTATTAAAGGTATTCCTCCTGCTGTTTTAGTAATAGATGAAAATTTGGAAAATCGCTCCTTGTTAATCAAACTGCTACAACCAATTGGTTTGAAAGTAATAGAAACCAACGATGGTGAAGAAGGTTGGCAGAAAATTCAGATGTTTAATCCTCTGTTAGTCATTACTAGACATAGGGGTGAAAAAGATATATATTTTTGGCGGCTAATAGGGAACACTTAAGACTTAAGACTTAACAGGGAATATATTTTCACGAAAAAGATACGAAAAATGATTTCGGAGAGTGAATTTTACAACTCTAGCTTGTCTTAAATAAAGAGCAAGTTTCTTTTCTGGAGAGGTCTATTACTGATTTGTTAATACCTATAATGGATGGGTTTGAATCGATCAAACAAATTCGGACATCAGAAATTTGTCCAGGTGTGGCAATTATTGCTTTGTCTGCAAGTGTCTTGGAAGTCGCTCGATACAAAAGTTTGTCAGCAGGAGCCAATGATTTTCTCCCTAAACCATTAAAAACTGAAGACTTATTTCTCAAAATTATAGCAATCCCCAAAAAGCGTGAGGTACAAAATTCTTTGGTTTTAGGGAACACTTAACTGGGAACACTTAACTGGGGAAAGGGAATAAAAAGACAATAAAACAATAAAGATAACTGTACTTCACGAGCTTGGGAAACGCTATAGAAAACTATTACATTTGGAGTGGGAGTATAAAGAAATGAATAATTATTTACCAAAGGTAGCTAATACAAATGTAGAAACTATAGTTCCTGCTCCAGCAAAAACTCTAGATAAATTTTATGAGTTAGCTATGAAAGGTAATCTCAAGGGAATTATTAAAAAAGCTAAGTTTCTAGAGTAACAAAATCAAAATTTTATCCCATTTGCTCAGAAGATTTCTAAATTAGCATAAGATTTCCACGAGGGAGAAATTATTAGACTTATTTGTCAATATAGGAGTAATGTCAATGGGTAATATTATGAATAAATGAGATATAATTCTAATTGTTGATGACAACCCTGCTAATTTAGGTTTATTTTCAGATTTTCTGGATGAAACAGGTTATGAAGTTTGGGTAGCTCAATCTGGAGATATGGCACTGCAAAGAATAGAATATGTTCTGCCTGACTTAATTTTTTTAGATATTATGATGCCAGAAATGGATGGGTTTGAAACCTGTTGTTATCTCAAGGGTAAAATTGAAACTTATGAGATTCCAGTGATTTTTATGACCGGTCTTTACCGAAAAATTCAGGTATAAAGCCTCTCCATTTATGGAGAAAAAAGCGGTTGAGGGATGGGGAGGTCTCCTCGCTTGCCTCCAATCTCCCAAGAGAGAAGAAAAAAATTTCTTTTAGGCAATCCTATCCGTTATAAGAAGAGGTAATTATTAATTATTAATTATTAATTATTAATTATTAATTATTGAATGATATCGAAAGTAAGGTGAAAGGATTGAATTTGGGTGCTGTTGATTATATCACGAAGCCATTTCAACAGGAGGAGGTTTTAGCTAGAGTTAAGTTACATTTAAAACTTTATAAATTGATGTGGCAAGTTGCCCAATAAAATTAAATTTTTGAACAAAAACTTCAAGAAAGAACTTTTGAACTTAGCCAGATGATGGAAGAATTAAAACAAATGCAAGTGGAATTAATTAAAAATGAAAAAATGTCAAATTTAGGTCAGATGGTGGCAAGGGTAGCCCCTGAAATTAATAGGGTTATTAATTTTATTTATGGTAATTTAACTACGGCGGAAGAATACATTGAAAATATATTAACTTTTTCATCTAGAACCAGATGCATAAATTCAAGCCTATCAAGAAGATATTGAATTATACTTTTTGCGGGAAGATTTGATCGAGATTTTATTTTCAATGAAAGTTGGAGCAACTCGAATTTTGGAAATAATTAAATCTATGGATAATTTCTCTCGTCTTGATGAATCAGAAATTAAGCAAGTAGATATCCATGAAGGAATTCATAGTACCTTAATGATTTGGCAAAATCGACTTAAAGCTAAACCAGAACGTCCAGCAATTGAAGTGATTAAAGAATCTGGAAATTTTCCAGATGTGGAATGTTATCCGGGGCAATTAAATTAAGTACTTATGAATTTAGTAGCTAATGGAATTGATACTATAGATAGTCTAGAAGAAGTTCAAGATAATCCTGGCCTAATTCTGATTTCTACAGAGTTGAATAGTTCAGATGCAGTTGTGATTAAAATTACTGACAATGGTAAGGAAATGATATAAGAGCTGGTTGCTCGAATGTTTAATCCTTTTTTTTGCTACTAAACTTGTAGGTAAAAGAACAGGAATGGGATTAGCAATTAGTTATTCTATTGTGGTTAATAAACATGGGGGTAAATTATAATGTAAGTCAAAATTAAGTGTGGGTACGGAATTTCTTATTCGGATTCTCATTCATCAAAAGTTTCCTAAAAATCCTCAATCAACTGTGGAGTTAGAAAATAATAATCAACCATTGAATTCAAAGAGTATAATTAAATCAAGAATAATTTCTCACGATTTTTTTGAACAATCAATATTATTTAATAACCACGAGGGTATATGTTGACTATAGCCGACCAAAAAGCAAGAATTCTGATTGTTGATGATAACAGAGATAATTTAAGGGTACTCTCTGATTTTCTTGATGAAATAGGATTTGAGGTATGGGTAGCTTCCTCTGGTAAAATTGCGATTGAACGAATTGAATATGCAATACCAGACCTAGTATTACTAGATATAATGATGCCAGAAATGGATGGTTTTGAAGTCTGTTCTATACTCAAAAATAATTCTTTAACTAAGGATACTCCAATTATTTTTATGACTGCTCTTTCAGACACCGATGATAAGATTAAAGGTTTTGAATTGGGTGCTGTTGACTATATAACTAAACCATTTCACCAAGAAGAGGTTTTAGTTCGGATTCGACTTCACTTAAAGCTACACTTTCTCAAGGTAACATTGGCAGAAAAAAATGAATTATTAGAGCAGTTAATCCAAAATCTAGAGCAAAAAGTTATACAGGGAAATACCAAGCTAGAACAAGCAACTACGGAATTACATGAAACCCAAGCTAAGTTACTTCAAAGAGAGGTTAAGTTAGAGTATAATTCTTTCCACGATCCTTTAACAGGTCTACCAAATAAAGCCAGATTATTGACTCAACTTAATCAGACAATTGAGTTTAGTTTAAATCACAATTATCATTATGCTTTACTATTGCTTGATATAGATCGCTTAAAGTTAATTAATGATAGTTTAGGGTACTCTAAAGGAGATATATTACTCCAAGAAATTGCTATCAGACTGCAAAATAGCACAGGAGTTAATAACTTAATAGCAAGGCTGAGTAGTGATGAATTTGTAATTTTATTGGAGGGAATAGAACATCCATCTGAAGCTACTGAACTAGCGGAACGTATTCAGCAAGAATATTTACAGTATCCTTATGAGTTAGACGGTTACCAAATATTTGTTAAGGCTAATATAGGCATTACTTACAGCTTTTTTGGATATCATAATTCTACTGATTTATTCAGAGATGCAAATATCGCAATGCAAAAAGCAAAAGATTACGGAAAAAAAGGATATGCTGTATTTGAACCTAAAATGCAAGTAGATGTTTTAGAACGTTTAAATTGGGAAAATGAGCTACGTCTGGCGATTAAAAAACAGGAATTATGCCTGCACTATCAACCAATTATTAATCTTGTCAATAATTCATTGAAAGGTTTTGAAGCATTAGTTCGTTGGAATCATCCTAGTCGCGGACAAGTTTCTCCAGGAAAATTTATTCCAATTGCTGAAGAAACTGGATTAATACATGATATTGGGTGGTGGGTTTTGGAAGCAGCTTGTCAGCAACTAAACTTCTGGCAAAAACATTTTCCTGAGTTTAAAGGCTTAGTTTTAAATGTTAATCTTAGCACCCCACAACTAAGGGAATTAGATTTTATTCAACAATTAAAAATAATTTTAAATCGGAATAATGTATCAGGAAAAAATTTAAAATTAGAAATTACAGAAAGTTGTCTTTTAGAAGCTGTTGAATATCGGGATAAAATATTCAATCAAATTAAAGATTTAGGAGTTAAACTATGTATAGATGATTTTGGTACAGGATATTCTTCTCTGAGCCGTCTTCATGAATTTCCTATAGATACATTGAAAATTGATCGGTCTTTTGTGCAGCGAATCGATCCTTGTTCAGATAATATAACTATTGCTGCTATTATCACATTAGCTAAGAGTCTAAATATGGATGTAGTTGCAGAAGGAATAGAAACACCTTTACAGCGAGATAAACTAAAAGATATGGGTTGCGAATTAGGTCAGGGTTTTTTATTTGCTCGACCTTTAGAATCTCAAGTTGCCACTAGGATAATTCAAGATTTTAAGATTTTAACGGACAATCAAAGTTACAGATGAGAACTGTTTAATAAACCTTAATAATATAAATTTTTATATCTTATTAAGAGCTTAATTTTGGTAGTGGTGCATTGTAATTATTTCAGTAAGAGTATAGTGATAATTTCAGGGAATACTTATCATTACTATAGAAGACTAGCTTACTTTTTCTTAGCTAAAAATATCTAAGAACAAATTATTTAATATTTACTCATGGTAATTAATTCGTATTTACAACCAATGTTTTATTACTCAAATAAGCACCTAGATTTAAGTTCAACTTTAAGAGACTTAACTCTTCATAATATGCATATTGAAATTCATAAATTAGGAGTGGTAGCTGCTGAAATATTTGAAGAAAATAAGCTACTTCCAGGTATTATTTTGACAAATTTTGGTAAATTTGTCGGGATGATTTCTCAACAGCAATTCGTCAAAAATTTGAGCCGTCAATATGGAAGAGAAATTTTTTTAAATCGTCCTATTAGTGTGTTATACAACTTTATTAAGTATGAATTATTAGTGCTGCCTGGAGATACATCTATTGTGGATGCTGCATATAAAGCAGTAAAGAGACCTCAAGAATTTATGGGCGAACCGATTGTTGTAGAAGTCTCTCCAGAAAACTATCAAGTTTTAGAAACTAAAAATTTACTGATTGCTCAATCTAATATTCATCAACTTGCTAAAGATTTATTGCAGCAACAAACTCAAGCGCAACTTATTCAAACTGAGAAACTTGTAATGTTGGGACAGATGGTAGCAGGTTTAGCACATGAACTGAGAAATCCGATTAATTGTGTAGCAGGTAATTCTAAGTTTATATCTGGTTATTATCAAGATTTAATTGCATTGATTCATACTTATGAAAAAAATCTTCCCCAAGAGATAGAAGAAGTTGCAGATTTGAAACAAGAGATTGATTTTGAATTTATCAAAAAGGATTACTTAGAGATGATGAAGAGCATCGAAATTTCAGCCGAACGAATGATGCAATTAGTTAGTAATCTCCACAGTTTCTCTCACATGGAAGGAACTAAACGCCAAGAAGCAAATATTAATGACTGTATTGATAGTACCCTGTTAATCTTAAAAAATCGTTGGAAGAATAGCGAGGTTGAAATTATTAAAAATTATGGTGAGTTACCATTGATTTTGTGTCATCCGGGTCAGGTTGGTCAAGTTTTTATGAACTTGATTACTAATGCTCTTGATGCTCTCGAAGAATATAAAGAGGCAAACAGTAAACCTGGTCAAATCTGGATTTATACCACAGTTAAACATTTACCTGAAAATCCAGATCGACATCTGGGTAAATCTGTTAATGAAGTAGAAATAAATGCTACTTCTGAGATGGAAGCTAGTATGATTTATACTGAGGATAATCAACCAATTTATAATTGGCTTTCAATTCGTATAGTTGATAATGGTCCTGGTATTCCCTACGAAATTCAAGAGCAAATTTTTGATAGATTTTTTACGACAAAAGCTGTTGGTAAAGGTACTGGTTTAGGATTAGCAATTACTTATCAAATTGTTGTTGAGAAGCATGGGGGAAAATTAGATTTGAATTCTGCTCCTGGAGTGGGAACTGAATTTGAAATCTTGTTGCCTATAGATTGACATATTCCTGGGACTGAGATACAGCGCGGATTCCGATCGTTGATGATTTAAATATTTGAGCAGTTGAAATCTTAACAGTTGCTATGTCGCAAATATTTATTCAAGTAGTATGAGGCTAGTTTCACTATCTAAGTGAAAATATATTAGTATTGGAGAAAATTTTAAATATCTTTTAAAATTCTATAATATAGAAGTCTTATATAGTAGTGCAGGATGGCGGAAATAACTGACAAGTTAAAAAATCTTAACAGCTTTACCAATCAAAAGTATTGGTTTTTGACTTTTGAATGCATGAGTTCCGCGTAGCAGTAGTATTTCTCTCCTAACTACTATCTTTAATCCATTTCCTAATTGAAGTAATGCTAAAAGGGTTATTTTTACGATTTCTATAACCCTCAAATTCTAACTTTTCAGCTATATCTTTATAGTTAAATCCATCTTGATAAAGTTCTAAAGCTCTTTGTTTGTGATATTTTGGAGGACTATCTTTTGCAAACAGGGGTTGATTAACCTGATTGGACTGAGAGTCTCCAATCAGGCTAATAACTTTCCCTCAGAAACGATTTGCTTTTTTTTGTGATCTTCAGAATCAAGAGAGTCAAGCCATTCCTCAACGATTAGACGACAAATTTCTGTTGTTGATTTTCCCATCTGTTTGGCAACTTTCTCTAATTTGGGCATTTTCTTTTTGCTAATCCTCAGACCTATAGATTTTTTGGTCAACGCTTCTGGGTCTTCTTTAAATGTCCCATTAGAGTTTCTTGGTCTTTGTTTTTTCATGGATTTAATCTTTGCTAGGCACTGCTGAATTGTATTTTAGCAATGGATAGAGAGTTTAAGAAGTATAAGATAATCACTATATTGCTGCCCGGAAGGCACTTATGCACTTATGAAAAGTTTACTACTACAGCTTTTCAGCTTGTAGCAATGTCAAACACCTTATACCGTTTCACGGAATTGTGAATTCTGAATTCTGAATTGAGAAGTTAGATTGGATAGGCTAAAAACTTTTACAAGACAACAGTTTGAGGTAATTATTTTACATTTAAAGTTTGAAACTATTTGTGACATCTTTAAAGTGAATTGGTATTAATAGGTATTGCTATATCTATATATAGGTATAGACAAATTTATTGACTATCTTGACATCCATTGCTAGCCAACGCTATCATATAAGTTACCGATAAAATCAGGATAAAAAGTCTTCTTGAGCAGTAAATTGAGAAATTTATTCGAGATGGCTTTAAATCTTGCTGCACATCTATCTAAGTCAGATTAGTTAATTATTAAGGAGAAGTATAAATGAATATTCAAGAAACAATTATTGAGCAAACCTGTGAACAGTTTAAAATTGATCCTAATAATCATAATCAGCAACTTTCAGTAGAAAAACTGAAAGATATTATCCGATGTACAACAAATAAAATGCTGATGGCACATTTTCAAGTTTTACTAGATAATTATCTTGAAAATACTGATAGAAATTCTGCTCTGCATCAACTCAGTGTTTTAGCAGATATAAGCTCTGAAAATGATGCGGATGAAATCAAAGATTTAAGTGATTATCATAATATCAGCAAGCAAATTGCTAATATTGAAGTAAGATTTATAGAAACAAGTATGGGGTTAAAAACTTAGTTTTGATGATTCATATCAAATCCGTTTGATAGGACATAAAAAAATTATTCGATCCTCATAAGTACTAAATCTTTGTAATTTTCTCTCATCCTGACTCCTGACTCCTGATTCCTAACTCCTAACTCCTGACTCCTAACTTCTAAAAACTTAACCCATCTATAACTGTTTAACCAGATTTAATATCAATATTTTGTTTGAATTTGAGGAAAAAATAATAGACTTCTTGCAGAATTCAGAGAATAGGGAATAGGGAGATGAAATTGTTTATTTTAGATCTTGAATTGATTTAATTAAAACTTTTGTAAGAGGTCTAATAAAAAAACTATCTCAATAATTTTTTCTTGGCAAACTTTCAAGAAATTTATCTTGCTCAGTTTAATTAAGCTACTCTTGAATAATTAATAATTAATAATTAATAATTAATAATTTTGGCGTTGCTGAATCAAGGTATGAAAATAAAAATTGAATAATCTCAAGTATTTGTTATTCAATAGTTTAGTAATTATCAACAAATACAAATCATACCCACGCATCAGCAATCCCATAATTTTTATGTCGGCGACAAATGTTGCACTTTCTTAGTGTTGAGGCAGAAAATTTGTAGTTATGAAAAAGAAGTCGATCGATAGGATGGGCAAATGTTATTTTTGATATAAATGATAAACATGGATGATATTTGCCCACCTTACTACTGCTGCTAGCCAGTTAAACTAAACTCCGAGCAGGTTGATGACTTTGAATTGCCTTCATATACTGCGCTCGTTCAAATGCACTCCGATCTGGACAGTTAATTTGACTCATACTACCGCGCATTTGTGCAATTGATTCATATTCGTGTTCTTCCATCCATTTAATCATGTCTGTTTCAATAACTTGAATTTGATTAATTCCATGACGCAATAAAGCACCCACTACTTGAGTTACATTAGCACCTGCCATAATCATTTTAATTACATCTTGCCCTTTTTGTACGCCGCTAGTTGCTGCAAAATCTACTTCTAACCTACCGTACAAAATAGCTATCCAACGCATGGGTAAACGCATTGCTTGTGGCGTACTTAACAACACATTAATTGCCACTTCCAACTCTTCAATATTAATATCTGGTTGATAGAAACGGTTAAACAAAACTAACCCATTTGCTCCAGTTTCTACTAATTTTTTTGCCATATTTGCCATGTTGCTGAAGAAGGGGCTGAGTTTAACAGCAACGGGAATATTTACCTGAGATTTAACAGCTTGCAGAATATTAATATAATTCTGTTCTACTTGTTCCCCTGTCATCTCCATATTAGTAGGGATATTGTAGATATTTAATTCTAAAGCATCTGCACCAGCAACTTCTAATTCTTTAGCATAATTAGTCCATCCCCCAATAGTTGAACTGTTTAGACTGGCAATAATGGGAATATTTACCATTTTTTTTGCCTCACTAATATGCTTTAAATATTCGGAAGCATCCACATGAAAGATTTCTGGTTCTGGAAAGTAAGTTAGAGCTTCTGGAAAACTTTCTGTACCGTATTCTAAATGATGGTGTAATTCTAATTTTTCTTGGCGGAGTTGTTCTTCAAATAAAGAATGCAAAACTACTGCTGCTGCACCTGCATCTTCCATGCGTTTGAGATTATCTAAATCTTCGGTTAAAGGTGCTGCCGCTCCTACAACTATAGGGGAACGTAATTGTAATCCTAAGTAATTTGTGGTAATATCCATGGTTAAGTCAAAAGTTAAAATTCAAAAGGTAAGACGTAGGTTGGGTTGAGGCGCTCACACGGATTATGCCACGGATATACGAATTAAGAGGTATAACGTAGGCGTAGGTTGGGTTGAGGAACGAAAACCAACAAACACTACTCTATAGCGAGCAAAAATTATAAAGTTACAGGTATGCAATGCTCAGAACTCAAAAATTCCTGGTTCCTCAAATACATCTTAATTGTTGGGTTGCGCTGACGCTTAACCCAACCTACTGATAACTGATAACTGTTAACTGTCAAGTTGCCGTGCTGCCAAATACTCATACATTGCATAACGAGTATTAACATCTTCCTGCGCTTGTGCTAATAATTCTTTAGCATCACCAGGTTTGCTCTTGGTTAGCATTTTGAATCTATTTTCTTGATACATCGACTCACCTACAGGTTTCTTGGGCGATCGCGAATCCAACTGCAAAGGATTTTTCCCTTGTTGTACTAAGTTTGGGTTATAGCGATACAACAACCACCGACCGCTTTCCACAAGTGCTTTTTGATTACTCATTGCTGTGGTCATATTAATACCATGAGCAATACAATGACTGTAAGCAATAATCAATGATGGTCCGTCATAAGCTTCAGCTTCTAAAAATGCTTTTAGGGTATGTTCGTCTCGCGCTCCCATTGCTACGCTGGCAACATAGACATTGCCGTAAGTCATTGCTATTAAACCTAAATCTTTTTTGCCTGATGGTTTTCCTCCTGCTGCAAATTTAGCAACTGCTGCGCGGGGTGTTGCTTTGGAAGACTGACCGCCAGTATTAGAATAAACCTCCGTATCCATCACCAAAATATTGACGTTACGACCGCTAGCTATAACATGGTCTAAACCCCCGAAACCAATATCATACGCCCAACCGTCACCGCCAACTATCCAGACTGATTTTTTGACCAGATAATCTGCTAAAGTCAACAGTTGCTTTGCCTCTGGAGAATCTACCCCTTGTAATTTTTCCTTGACTTGAGCAACTCTTTCCCGTTGTTCCCAAATATCTGCTTCTGAGTTTTGGGAAGCATTCAGAATGGCAGAAACTAAATTATCTCCTATTGTTCCCCCTAATTTTTGCAACAACTCGGCAGCAAACTGGGTATGTTTGTCAATGGAAAGACGGAAACCAAAACCAAATTCAGCGTTGTCTTCAAACAAACTATTCGACCAAGCAGGTCCGCGACCGTCAGCGTTTTGCGTCCAAGGAGTAGTAGGTAAATTACCGCCGTAGATAGAGGAACATCCCGTAGCATTAGCAACAACAGAGCGATCGCCAAATAGTTGACTAATTAATTTAATGTATGGAGTTTCTCCACAACCAGCACAAGCACCAGAAAATTCAAACAAAGGTTCTTGCCATTGTTGTTGACGAATACGGTCGAGATGGAGAGCGCGACGGTCTGGGTTGGGCAAATTCAAAAAGAAATCCCAATTTTCCCGCTCCTGTTCCCTTAATGGTAACTGCGCTTCCATATTTATTGCCTTGCGCGATGGCATAGATTTATTTTTCGCCGGGCAAATATCTACGCAGACACCACAACCAGTACAGTCTTCTGGAGCGACTTGGATAGTAAATTTATGTCCGGTAAAATCTTTATCTTTGACATTAGTAGATTTGAAAGTTGCCGGAGCATTAGCTAAATTACTTTCATCATAAGCTTTACCACGAATGACATACGCCATATCCAATCTCCCCTTGAGAAGGAAAAATTTTCATGATTCGTCAATCCTATCCGGTTTCAAGGAGAGTTCATTAATTGATAATTGATAATGGCGAACTT
>NZ_JAAHGT010000171.1 GCF_010672385.1 Okeania sp. SIO2F4 | reverse complement strand
CGACAAACGTTCCACTGCTTCTGCTGCAACTATAAATAATTTGTCTTTCCCCATTGCATAGTCAGCATCAGGTTGAACAACAGCATAATTCAGGTCTGGGTTAACACTGACTGCCAAATTACCAGGAATAGTCCAAGGAGTTGTCGTCCAGATAGCAACCCAGAGTTTTTCCAAGTAAGGTGCGAGAGACTTTTCAACCGCTTTTGCCAAATTAGTAATTTTAAAAGCAGCATAAATACTCCGAGATGTGTGACCTTCAGGATATTCCAGTTCCGCTTCCGCAAGAGCAGTCTTAGAACTCGGACTCCAATGTACAGGTTTGAGACCACGATAAATGTAGCCTTTCAAAACCATTTTGCCAAAAACCCCAATTTGAGCAGCTTCGTATTCTGGGGAGAGAGTCATATAGGGATGTTCCCAATCTCCCCAAACTCCATAACGTTTGAATGACTCGCGCTGTTTGTCTACAGTTTCCAGAGCAAAGTCTCTAGCTTTGTGACGTAATTCTATGGGTGTGAGTTTTGCCCTTTCTGCTGATTTCAGATTTTGAATAACTTTTAATTCGATGGGTAAACCGTGGCAGTCCCAACCAGGAACGTAACGCACTTTTCGCCCTTGAAGAATTTGATAGCGGTTAATAATATCTTTAAGAATTTTATTCATGGCATGGCCAATATGTAGGTTGCCATTGGCATAAGGCGGGCCATCATGTAGGGTAAAGATTTCCCCTGGGTTGGTCTCTGAGAGACGTTCATAGATTTGTGATTCTGCCCAAAACTTTTGTAGCTCTGGTTCACGGGTGACTGAGTTTGCCCTCATATTAAAGTTAGTTTGGGGCAGGTTTACGGTGTCTTTATAGGATTTTGGTTCAACCATTAGATTTTAGATTTTTCTGTTAGTATATTCAGAATTTTAGACTTATTTGTTTGTATCATGCCCTGTTTAGGGTTTTGGTGGTGTTTAATCTTATCTGCATAACTGCCTGTTTATCTTAGTCAGGACTTACGCATTTTTGAGTTCTAAACACTACATATTTATAACGTTATAGTTATTGAACGCTATATAACGCTATATATAGTGTCTCTACCTAAGTCCTGTTAGTCTTGTTAAAAGAGTATCTATCAACAAAAATATTTGGTCAACATTTGCAGGTGGCTTTGATTCATTGTAGTATAAAAAATACAAATTGAAGTAAGAAATTAGATTTATTGTAAAAAATGCCTTATCGTCCTAACTATACCACTGAACAAAAGCCACCAGAAATAACCTATTTATTTATTGATGGAGGTTACTTAAAGAGAAGCTATAAAGACTGCACCTCTCAATGGTTCGGCAATGGTGTTGCAGATTGGAGAAATATTAACTTTGCTGCAATCAAAAGTCATTTTAAAGCTAAAAAAGTTTTCTATTATGACTGCCTTGATGAAATTCCCAATCAAGATGAGAAAGAAGAAGATTTTAAAGCTCGTCTATCTCAACAAGAGAATTATTTTAATCAAATCCGTTCTTTAGAAGGATATCACGTTAAGTTAGGAACTTTGGCAGGTAATCCAAACAACAAACGTCAAAAAGAAGTGGATGTTCTATTAACAGTAGATATGATGAATCACACGATTCGTAATAACATGACCAATGCAGTTTTAATTGCTGGCGATCGCGATTTTAAACCAGTTGTTGAAAGTCTAGTTAGTATGGGAATGTATGTAAAAATAGCTTATGATCCTCGTTCAAATTCCCAAGACCTTAGATATGCTGCTGATGATTCTATACCCCTATTATTTGAGAATTACTATTACTGGTCACCTCCAGAACTGAAAAAAAAGTATCCAACACCCAAAATTGATCAAGCGGGTGGTGGAGATACTCCACAGCGTTATAGACCTAGTGATGCTAAATTTATTAAGCAGGGAAAAGTCGATGGTTATAAAGCAGAATTGTTTCAAAAAGATAGTCAGTTTATTCTCTTTTTTGAGAAGATAGAAGGTGGTTGGACTTTAAAGTTAAGTTTCAATAGTCAAGACAGATTAGAACTTTATTACTCTCTAAAATACGGAAAAAAAATTGAATGGGATTGAATGAATTTACAGCTATAATTATTGAAGGTGAAAATGTGAATGAAACAATCAAATTATTAGACTTTGCATAAGTCCTGAAAATTATAACCCTGTAGGGACGTTTCGCTGCGCGACATGAAACGCATTTTTGTTATGCAACGTCCCTACTTTGTTAGCTGTTGCCTGTTGATAAGTTGTTTCAACCTAACATTCCGCTTGTAGTTAAAATTATTATTTGAGGAGCTTAAAAGTTTTAATAATGCCAATAAATGCAGATAAACCGCATCTGTGGAAAAAAGATATTGCTCAGTCAGTAGATTTCTACAATAATTGGTTTCTTGAGTTTGCCCCGATAACATACAAAGAAACTCGTCTTAGTACCACTCAACAGGTTGAGTCCACATTAATTTTGACAGCTAATTTTACAAATATCTCACGGGAGATACTGTATCAGCACCCATTTATCTTGCCTATATTACGGATGGCAACAGCGCCACCTATTGCTCGCGATCGACTTATTGGACTTGCTGATGTACGACCCAACCTTGTTAAGAATATGGAAGAAAAACTACGAATACCACCACGAATGAATCCAGAATAAATTAATTCTGAACTCGATAAAATTTGTCTAATTATTATTAGATTGCTAGATAAAGATATCTTTCCTTGGCTCAAAAATGATAGACAACCAACCGATATAGAAGTTAGTAGAGCTGCGACAATTGTTGCCGATCGCTTATGTGGTAATTTAGCTGACCCTATTATTCGTAATGCTCAAGAACAAAGGCAACTTTCTACTATAAGAAATTGGTTGGAAAACAGAGGTTATTCTTATATTGAAACTGGCAGTGGTTTACAGTTTGATCAACTCAATCCAGGCAGTTTTTCATTTCGGATGAATATATCAGTAAAACAACCTAAAGGTAGCAAACAGATTAATATTCCTATTGATACTATTATCATGCCGTTTAATTCTCAAGTTGGTGAGTTGCCACTATTAATTGAAGCGAAGTCAGCAGGCGATTATACAAATACAAATAAAAGACGGAAAGAGGAAGCTATTAAAATTAATCAATTAAGAAATACTTACGGCAAAAGTGTCAATTTTATTTTATTTTTATGTGGCTATTTTGATAGTGGATATTTAGGCTATGAAGCTGCCGAAGGTATAGACTGGATCTGGGAACATCGCATAGATGATTTAGCACTATTTGGAGTGTAGATGATGATAGTAAATCAAACTCAAGAATTAGCCAGAATAAAGTTACAAAACCAACTTGATGCCACTAAAACTCAAGCTGAAAAAAATCAACTTGGTCAGTTTGCTACACCAACAGAATTAGCAAAAGATATCCTTCAATATTGTATAAAGCTTTTACCTAAACAAAAAATTCGCTTTCTCGATCCTGCTTTTGGAACAGGTGCTTTTTATTCTGCGCTATTAAACTTATTTCCTATATCAGAGATTGATGAAGCTATTGGATATGAAATAGATCCTCACTATGGTCAAGAAGCTAGTCAGCTTTGGAGTCAAACAAAATTAAAATTAAATATTGCTGATTTTACAACTTGTAATCCACCAGAATTTGATGCAGCTAAAGCTAATTTAATAATCTGTAATCCTCCCTATACCAGACATCATCATTTAACTAAATATGAAAAACTAAGATTGCAAAATTTAACAGAAAAGATAACTGGAATAAAGCTCAGTAAATTAGCAGGAATTTATTGTCATTTTTTACTTCTATCTCATGGCTGGATGGCTAAAAATTGTTTGGCTGCATGGTTAATTCCTAGTGGTTTTATGGATGTGAATTATGGACAGCAAATTAGAGATTATTTATTAACTCAAGTAACATTATTGCGAGTTCATTCTTTTGAACCAAAAGATATGCAGTTTAAAAATGCTCTTGTCTCTTCTTCAGTAGTTTGGTTGAGAAATAAAATCCCATCAGATAATCATCAAGTTGAGTTTACATATAGTGGTAGCTTAACTAAGCAAAAAAAATCTAAATTGATATCTGTTGAAGCACTAAAAAATGTTAATAAGTGGACAAATATTTCTAAATTAGATAGCAGTATCAAAATTGATATTCAGGGAGTCAAATTATCTGAATTATTTACAATCAAACGTGGTTTAGCAACAGGGGCAAACGATTTTTTTATTTTAACGCCAGAACAAATATCAAAATATCAACTTCCTCCAGAATTTTTGACTCCTATTTTACCTAGTCCGCGATATTTGTCAGTTGATGAAATTGAAGCTGATGCTTTAGGTAATCCTATTTTAGAACGTCAGTTATTTCTACTTTCATGTGATTTATCAAAGAATGAAATTCAATTTCAATATCCCTCACTTTGGCAGTATATTCAGATGGGAATCAAAAAAGGAATTAGTAATCGTTATTTGTGTAAACATAGGCGACTATGGTATCAACAGGAATATCGTAAATCGTCAACGTTAGTTTGTACTTATATGGGGCGTCAAGATAACCTAAAAAAAACACCATTTAGATTTATTTTGAATCATTCTCAGGCAACAGCGACAAATGTTTATTTGATTTTGTATCCGAAATTTGAGCTAGAGGATATTTTTAATAAAAAGCCGGATATACTCAGGAAAGTTTGGCAGATTTTGAATCAAATTTCGTTAGATATATTGATAAGTGAAGGCCGAGTTTATGGGGGTGGTTTACATAAGTTAGAACCTAGAGAGCTTGGTAATGTTCCAGCAGATAAAATTATTGAGATTATACCAAGTTTCAAAAGTTAGGCTAAATTTCTTTAGCTTGATAGTTAGAGGTTAGGGTTCTGACATTTAATCTCCTGTTCTGATAATTGATAATTTACCCACAAAACTTCAACCCGGTTTTGCTTTTTTCCGTCGCTACGAGTGTTAGTCGAATGAGCTTTTTTTGCTGGAGCATCAATACAATACCAATCTTGATAAAGCGTATCAAATAATTGACAATGATATCCAGAAATCGCAACTTTGCCTTGAACGCGATGCAACACTTCAGCTAATTTTCTATGTTCGTCATCCGTCATTTCATACCCATAAGCTTTTTTATCCGTCCGCGAGTCGTGTGGATAAGGTGGATCGCAATAAAAAAGTGTTTCCTCACTATCAAAACGTTTGATAACTTCAATAGCTGGAGAATTTTCAATTTGCACCCGCAGTAACCTTTGCACAATTTCCGATAACCCCTCGACACTACCTAACCAACGGGAAACAGCACCTGCCATTCCTGCTCTGGTTGTCAGTTTACAATGTGCCCACCTTCCTACACTCGCAGTTTGAGCTAATCCCGTTCTAACCTGTCTTGCTCGGACAAAAAAACGACGCGCACGTTCTAAATCAGAAATTTTTTCTGTAGGTGGTGTCAGCGCTATTTTAAATTCTTCTCTAGAAAAAGGAGTAAGAGCGATCGCTTGAATTAGTTCTTCTTGAGAGTCTCGTAACATTCTAAAAAAGTTAACAACTTCTCCATCTAGATCGTTATAGGTTTCTACAGCAGAGGGTTTTCTATTCAATAAAACTGCTGCCGAACCACCAAAAGGTTCACAGTAATGTTGCGTTTCTGGTAACAGTGGCAGTAACCAATCAAGATGATTAAATTTTCCTCCATACCATCCAAAAGCTATTAACTTACTCATTCTTGAAGTGAAATTTTAATTATTATTAAACAGTTAGTTTTTCAGTAGAATAAATGAAGAATAAACCTCATTAAAAAAATAATAACCCTGTAGGGGCGATTCGCGAATCGCCCCTACTCTATTTGAAAATTATACCCGCCCTTCATAAACACTTTCTTTTCTTTTTTTCAAAGGAGTTTTAATGAATTTGATTTTCCCTTTCCATTCTTTCTCGAATTGCTTTTGTCTTTCTAACCAATCAGCTAATATTAATTCCGGATCGTAGTTAAAAGCTTTCGCGTGTTCTTCTCGAATTTTGTAAATTTCTTCTAAAATTTCATCAGGTAACATCATAGTTTTTTCAAGTAATTGATAGGGTGTACAAAGTCTTGGTAATTCATAGCCAAATTTAGTGCTAATTTCAGATAGTTTTTTCTGAATATTAGGGTTGGCAATATGGCGACAATTCCATGTTAAAAGATAGTCTAAACCATAAAAAGTTGCTAGAGCAATATGGAAGGTATCATCACTAGCTTTGGTAGGAAAATTGGTTTGTTGAAGAAACTGTCGAGCTAAGTCTTTTACAATTTAATTAGAAATGAGAGAGGGAAAGTCTTTAATCATTTCTATTCTATTTTGAGCCATTTCTGGGTCGCCTCTAGCTGCCTCATCGAAAACTACTTGAGAGACATATATTTCAAAATTGCTTCGGCAAGTGTCGCACCATTCTCTGGTTACTGCCATATTAGCAGCAACAATTAGATTTTGGCTTGGTCTGGCGGTTAAATAGCCAATAACACTTGTTTCCAAATATAAAGTTTCATTCATAGCTATTTAATTCTTGTTTAAATTTGCTCATAACTAAATTTTAACCTAATCTTGTTTATTTATTGTGTTAACAATTTCAGATTACTCTGGTTTATTTAACAGAGTTAGTTTAGAATGGCTGATAAGTTAACTAAAAAAAATATGTAAAGCATAGAATAGCTGAAAAAATAGTAATATGCCTAATAGAGATTTTAATTCTATGATTGTATTAATTGAACACCTAAGTCTTATTAAGTGATTTAAAAAAGGAGCAAAAATGACAGAAGAAATTAAAATCATAGAAATTGACGAAAAATCTCCCCATTTGCAAGCTGTTATTGAATTGGGTGATGCTAACAGAGAAACTCTAGGTTTTCTCCCTAGAAAAGCTTTTAATAATTATGCAAAATGTTGCCAAATAATTGTAGCTATTGACTCTAAAGAAAGTTGTGTTGGCTATTTATTATATAGAGTAGCAACTTCATATAACCGAGTTGGTATTATTCATTTGTGTATTGCTAATTCTTATCAAGGTAAAGGAGTAGCTAAAAAGTTATTTGGTTATCTAGTTGAGATTACTCAAGAAAAATATAGTGGTATTGGTTTAACTTGTCGTCGTGATTTTAATTTGAGTAATTTCTGGTCTAAATTAGGTTTTGTTTTTCAGTACGATAAACCAGCAAAAACTCCTGGAAAAACGAATGCATATTGGTGGTTCGATCACCGTCATTCAAATTTGTTTTCCAATGCTACTACTCATCAACGTGAGTACAAATTATATGTTGGTATAGACTCACAAATTTTCTTTGATTTTTATCATAGTGATAATAATAATAAAGATGCTCAATCTTTACTTGCTGATTGGTTAGACCCTGACTTAGAGTTATGTTTGACAGATGAAATTTTTAATAAAATAAATGTTTTTTTTGATAATAAAGATGAGAGAAAGCACTTCACAAACCTAGCGAAAAAGCTCTTTACTATTTTATCGCCAAATAAAAGATATTCCTCACAATATCAGTCTCTTAAAAATTTATTCGATCAAAATAAAATTAATCTTAGTGAATCTGATATTCGCTATATAGATAAATCTATTACATCAGATGTTTACATTTTTGTAACTGGTAATCGCGGTCTCTTAGACATAGCAGATAAGTTTTATGAACAGTTTAATGTCTCTATTATTCATCCTAGAGATTTGATTATTCAAGTGGATGAAATTCGTAGACAAACAGAATATCAGCCTGTTCGTTTGGCAGGTACTCTACTACAAAAATCCCGTGTTACTCTAGGGGAAGAAAAGCTTTTGAATGAATATTTTAGAGCTGATAAATTGGGTGAAACTAAGGCTGAGTTTCAACAAAAAATACTTCGCTTTATTGCAGAGACAGATAAATTTGATTGTTTTTTGGTTTTTGAAGGAGAAAAACAACCTTTAGCCTTAGTTGTTTATGATAGGCGTAAAAAATATGAGTTAGAAATTCCATTAATGAGAGTTGTGGATACTTCTATAACTGCAACTATAGCTAATCATTTAGTTTTTGAATCTATATCAATTTCTGCGAGAGAAGAAAGAAGTTTTACTAAGATAACAGATCCATTTTTGCCAGAAGCAGTTATTAGAAATATTCACCAAGATGGAACTTTTGTAGAATTTAATAATACTTACTTAAGAGCTAATATGGCTGTAGCTAAAACAGTAAATCAACTATCACAAGATTTAGAATATTTAGCCGTTAGCTTAGGAAAAGAATATAAATTTTGTCATCAAATTTCTCAACTTCTTCAGAAAAAGGTAGAAAATGAGCATGAGCAAAAAGAATTATATTTTAATTTAGAGAAATACTTATGGCCTGCAAAAATAATTGATGCGAATCTTCCTACATGGATTATTCCTATCAAACCATTCTGGGCAAAAGATTTATTTGATGAAGAGTTAGCTAATAATTGGTTATTTGGCTCTAAAACTGAGTTGGCACTTAAACGTGAACTTGTATTTTATCGTTCTAAGCGAGGTTTAAAACCTGGTGTAATTGGTAGGATTATATGGTATGTCAGCAATGATGAAAAATTTCCATACGGGACAACAAAAGTAATTAAAGCTTGTTCTAGATTAGATGAAGTTATAGTAGACAAACCCGAAAAATTATATAGACAATTTCGTAATCTAGGTGTATATAAGTTAGAAGATTTAATAAAAATAACCAAGAATAATCCTAATGAAGATATAATGGCTATTCGATTTAGTGATACTCAAATATTCAGTAATGTTATAACTTTAAAAGAACTTCAAGATATACTAAAAAAACAGATAACTGTTCAAGGACTTTTTAAAATAACACCAGAGCAATTTGCTAAAATATATGATAAAGCAAACAAAAATTAATCAGGATACTTCAACTATGCCAAATACAGTTCTTTTATCGATAAAGCCAGAATATGCTGATAAAATTTTCTACGAGAGAACAAAAAAAGTTGAATTACGTCGTGTTTTTCCTGATTTAGAGAAAGATGATTTAGTGATTGTTTATGTTTCATCTCCTAAAAAAGCTGTTGTTGGTTACTTTAAAATCAAAAACATTATTAAAAAAGAAGTTCGTTACCTTTGGGAGGAAGTAGAAGACAAAGCAGGAATTACCCCTGAAGAATTTTACGATTATTATTCAGGAGTAAAGTTGGGCATTGGCATAGGAATATTTTTCAAAAAAAGCAAGACCTTTAAAAAACCAGTTGAATTAGAAAAACTAAGACAAGAATTGAAAAATTTTAGACCACCCCAAAGTTACCGTTATTTAAAACCCGATGAATGGGAAATTATTAAGAGATTGGTAGATTATGATTTTGAATAATTAGGGTTTGCGCTCAAAAGTCTTTTAGTAGGGGTAGGAGACAGGAGACAGGAGACAAGAGACAGGAGTTAGGGGAATGAGCGAGGAGGTAGGAGGTAAGTTTTGTCTAAAGATTGTTCTACCTTATGCAGCCCAAAATACTAGCTTTTTGCAGCTATTGGCACCGAAAAGCTGGCACTTTTTTGAACCCCAAAAAGACTAATACCTTATATTTATCAATACTTTTATAATTAATCAGGAAGCCCTAATTAAAAAATAAAAATAACTCTCTATGGCAATTAAACAACTAACTTTATTTATTCAACTTTTCCAGGAATTTGCTGACTCATATCCCTATAGCTCAGAAGGATTAAATCATAGAGCTTCTTATGAAAAACAACGTCAACAAGGTCGCCGTAATTTTGAAGAAATAACTGCTGCTGTTAAGGTAGGGGAAGACATAACTGAATCCGTTAGATTCAAACTTTTACCTCATACTAATACTCCCAGAAATCGACAAAGGGGTGCATGGATTCACATTACTGAATCAAACAATATTGATTTAACTGAATGGTTTCAATTCTGGACAAATCAAGGTTGGGAAAAGCAAGAATATTGGTCTGTTATTGCTAGAGAAATTTATAATTTTGTAAATTCCTGTATTACAGATTATCATAAATTTTTATTAGCTTGTAAAAACTTTTCTAAATTCCCAAATTCTGGAGAATTTCAAGCAGGAAAAATGACACCTATTCTGAATGCACTGAAACCGGATGATTTTATTTTAATTAATGATAGATCGAGCAAAGTAATTAATTATTTAAGTAACACAAAATATACTGAAAAGCTAACTGAATACCCATATATTAATCTCACTGGTCATAATCTAATTTTAGAGTTAGCTGAAGAAATGCAGAAACAAAATATACCTGCAATGCGAGATGATGATTTGTTTGATATGTTTTGTCATTGGTTAGTAGCTGTGAAAAAGTACAATTTTCCTAGTGAAAATATAAACAGTACAGACAATATTTATGAAACTAATCAAGATGAAAAAATCAATTCCACTTCAAGCAATAAACATCTCCAGAAAAAGTTCTCAAACCCCGATCCTGCTATTCCAAAATCAGTATTTTTGGAGAGTTCTAATTTACAACCAGAATACACTCTAACTCAATGTTCCCAAGAAACCAACTTCCCAGAAACAAAACTTGCTCAATGGATACGCGCGATCGACCGCAAAAAACAAGCCATTTTCCAAGGTCCACCGGGTATCGGTAAAACTTTCCTCGCTCAAAAACTCGCTCAACATTTAATTGCTGGAGGTGACGGTTTCTGGGAACTCATCCAATTTCATCCTGCTTACACCTACGAAGACTTTATTCAAGGTATTCGACCGCAGAGCGAAGATGGTAAACTCACCTACCCTATTGTTCCCGGTCGCTTCCTGAAATTTTGTCAAAAAGCAGCACTCTGTCAAGATACTTGTGTACTCATTATTGATGAAATTAACCGCGCTAACCTTTCCCAAGTTTTCGGCGAACTTATGTATCTCCTGGAATACCGCGACGCCAAAATTTCCCTTGCTGGTAGTGAAGAATTATTCAGTATTCCCGAAAATGTTCGCATTATTGGCACCATGAATACTGCCGATCGCTCTATTGCTTTAGTAGATCATGCACTCCGTCGTCGGTTTGCTTTCATCAACCTCTCTCCTAACTATGAAATATTGCGTCAATATCACAAAGAAATAGAAACAAATTTTTCAGTGGAAGGGTTAATTAAACTTTTAGAAGCAGTCAACCAAGAAATAAATGACCCCAACTATCAAGTTGGTGTTTCCTTCTTTCTGAGAGAAAATATTGCTTTTGAAATACAAGATATTTGGCAAATGGAAATTGAACCATATTTAGAGGAATATTTCTTTGCTAAACCAGAAAAAGTTGATGAATTTCGGTGGGATAAAATTCAACATCGAATGTCATAATCAAAAAAATATAGGACTTACGCAGGCAACCCCAGAAATCGGTTTTTTTGCCAATGTTTATTGCTAAAAATAACGGTTTATCCTAAAAACCAGGTTTCTTTGCGTAATATAGAATCCGATTAAAACTCGTCATTGCGACGACAGGAAGCAATCTCCTAGACGCCTGAGATTGCTTCCTTCCACTCCGTTCCAGTCGCAATGACGCAGGCTATAGTAATTATCCGGATTCTATATAAGTCCTAAATTATATACACACTTCTCCAAACATCTCTTCCTGTAAAAAATCTCTGTTATAGTTACCTTTTTCCAATATGAAATCTCCCCAAATCATCGAACTTATTGAATATAAATCTCGCCAGTTCCCACCAGATAAAATTGATTATGATATTTCCACTAAATTATGGCAAGAATACGACGAGAAAGGCAAAAAAATTAAAGTTGAATTTCCAACTCCCAAAACCAACAACAAATGGCAATTTACTTCTCAAGGATGGGTTGGTTATATTCCCATAACTCCATATTTTCACATAATTATTAAACCAAAAGTACCGCTTCGTAACCTATTTGGAATGTTGGAATATGCCTACAATCTCAGAAGTTTTCGTTTCTTAGATGGTTTAGTTAACTGTGAGTCTCTACAGGAATTTTACAACTGTTTAGTTAATATTCTGGTTCAAAAAATCTTAGACCGGGGTCGAAAAGGTTTTTATCGTGCTTACCTGCCAAAAACAGAAAATTTAACTTATATTCGGGGGCGGTTAAATATACAGCAAGTTATGCAAAAACCCTGGGATTTTAGGTTGAAATGTGATTATCAAGAACATACTCCTAATATTTCTGATAATCAAATTTTGGCTTGGACTTTGTTTATGATTGGTCGTAGTGGTTTCTGTTCTGAAAATGTCGCTCCAACAGTGGCAAAAGCTTTTCATCTTTTGCAAGGTTTAGTAAATTTACAACCTTTTAAATCTAGTGATTGTGTAGACAGAAAATATCATCGTTTGAATGAAGATTATCAATCTTTACACGCTTTATGTCGATTTTTTTTAGATAATATTGGAGCTAGTCATCAACAGGGGAATTACTCAATGTTACCTTTTTTAATAGATATGGCTAAACTCTATGAAAAATTTGTAGCTGAATGGTTAAAAATTAATCTACCCTCAAATTTAAGAGTTCAAGAGCAAGAAAAAGTAGATATTATTGATGATGAAATTTATTGTCGAATCGATTTAGTTATTTATGAAGTAAAAACTCGTAAGGTTGTTTATATTCTTGATACTAAATATAAGTTAGATGCCAGACCATCGCCAGATGATATTCATCAAGTGGTTGCTTATGCAACTTATAAAAAATGTCACGAAGCTATTTTAGTTTATCCTCACAAATCAACTAATTCCATCAATCAATTAGTTGGTGAAAGTCAAGTAAGATTGCGTAGTTTGACATTTGCTCTTGACTCTAATTTGGAAAAAGCTGGTCAATCTTTTTTAGAAGAATTAATCAAAGATGTTGATTGAAGCTTGATACTTATAGTATTTTGTTAAGTTAATCTTAAGTAAGAGATTATTTAGCTAAAGGGTATGTGATACTATTTATCAAAAACTTTATCTATTTCAGAGCAGGGTAGTAGGGTCGGAGGTAGGAACGTTGCATGCAACGTCCCTACAGAGAAGTAAAAATATGAATAATTAATACGCTCCTGGCTAATAATTATCAAAAAGGTTCCATCCGCCTTTTTTAGTTTTCGGTAATCTAAAGTTCAAGTATAAAATATAGATTTATTGTCAAAAATGTCAAATACTCATAATCCTACCGAACTACAATCTTCAAAAGTAACTTATTTATTTATAGATGGAAGTTACCTCAGAAAAAGTTATATAGACTCCACTGCTAAATGGTTTGGAAATGAAGTCGAAGACGAGAATATTAATATTGATTTTAATGCCATCAAAAATTTTTTTGATGCTCGAAAAGTTTTCTATTATGACTATATAGATCGGATTCAAGGTAAGA